>CANKNL010000120.1 GCA_947483345.1 Chitinophagaceae bacterium
AAAAAATGCGCCCGTCATCATGAAATGAGATCCAGTTGTTTGGAAAAACAGAATCGGGGGTAAAAGGTGTATGGCTGTCTTCAACTACCGTTACATCCAGTTTATTGTTACGCAGTAAATCAACAAAGGCATTAAATTCTTGTAAAGCCTTTTGCTGTACATGTTCATAACCCTTTTTTTGAAAAGAATTATTAACGGCGGTTTCGGTATTATAACCAAAATTTACCGGCTGTATCATTAACAGGTGGGCTGTGTTTTGCATGATCAGTGGGCTTTTCCAAAATTCTTTTCACCGGCTTTTATAGCCACAGTCAAATTGTTCTCTTTTGGCGGAATAGGGCATTTATAACCGGCAGAGTAAGCACAATAGGGATTATAGGCCTTATTAAAATCTACTTGACATAAATTGTTTTGTATATCCGATATATAAAAATCTAAGTACCGCCCGCTGCCATAACTTTCATCACCGGTTGTACCATCAGTAAAGGGTACAAATAAATAGTTTTTATAAGCTGTCGTTTGCATCAGGTCTTTACTTTGATAAACATATAAAAAACATTCCTTGTCTGAGATTGAAAAATCTAACCTGCCATATTTATAATAATGCTTTAGCGTATTCGCCGATGTTTTCATGGTAAACCCGATCGTGTCTGTAATTTTTTCAAAGTAGCATAACACGTTATACGCTCTGCTGATGGGGAAAAAATGGAAATGTTTTCTATCTTTTTTGGGAACAACTTCATGAGTGCTTACATAATTTTTCTGAAAAGCCTTTATGCTATCTTCATAAAAATTTGCTTTTTGTGCAAAAACAAAACAGCCATTAAAAAGGGCAAATGCAATTAATAGAGCATTTTTCATAACAGTACGATTGCAAATAAATAATAGTTAGTTCATCATCAATACATTTACACTACGCTGTAAAATATTAAAGGCAATTTCTGCCATCAAATTTTCCTTATCCAGTGTAGGGTTTACTTCTGTTATTTCGAAGCAACATATTTTGCGGTTTTGCATAAATTTACTGATCAGGTCTTCCACTTCTCTTTCCCTTAAACCATTACTTACAGGGGTTCCTGTTCCTTTTGAGATAGATGAGTCAAGACTGTCTACATCAAAACTAATATAGATGTCACTGCAATCGCTTAGGTACCTTAATACCTTGCGGCAAACATTTTCTGCACCGTTTCGTCGTACTTCTGATGTGGTAATCACTTTCATCCCATGTTTTTCTATCAAATATTTTTCTTCTTTTTCAAAATCACGTAATGAAATAAATACCACATCCTCGGGTAAAACTTTTGGATTTATCTTACCAATGCTTTTAAATTGTTCCCATTGTTTAATTGTTTTTTCATCCAGGTCGTGTACTTTCATTTCCATATTATCTTCACCGATTGTTGCCGCCATAGGCATCCCATGTATATTGCCTGAGGGCGTTGTGTAGGGGGTATGTAAATCGGCATGGGCATCAATCCAGATAACACCCAGTTTACTTTTTGGCTTTGCCATTTTAATACCGGCAATCGTACCGGCGGCATTACTGTGATCGCCACTGAGTATAACCGGGAAAAAATGTGCGTTTATAGAATCGGCCACCGCTTTACTGATCCTGTCGTACATGGTCAGCACACCTTGCATTCGTTTGGCATAAGGCGATTGAATGGGCTCGTACAATAATTTATTTTCTACCTCTAATTTTTCAGATGGAAAGTGCACAAAAAAATTGCTCATAAAATCGAGTGCCGCAATTTTAATAGCGTCAATACCCAGGCTGGCACCACGTGTTCCGGCCCCGATCTCTGAAGGGACTTCTATTAGTTTTATATTCTTCATAAAAACGGTTACGCTTTTATTAAGCTGTATATAGCAAGCGTTAACAGTCAAATCTACAACTTTCCTTTTAACCGTTTTACGGCACAGTCAAATAGTCACCAAAAGGACTTAAATTTTAGTTAATTCTACTGTTAATATAAGCAATAATATTAAGTGGCTGTCGTTATAGAAATAGACCAAATTGGGCTTTTCAGTTGTTTGCTTGGGCTTAATTTAAAAATAGATGCCCCTGATCAATCAGGGGCATCGACAATTACATTATTTTATTTTCTTAAAATTGTTCCAGCTTACTAAAGAAAAAGTCGCCTTCTAAAATTGCATTTTCACTACTATCACTTCCGTGTACTGCATTCTCGCCAATTGAGGCTGCAAAAAGTTTACGAATAGTACCATCAGCTGCATCTGCAGGGTTTGTAGAACCGATTAATTTACGAAAGTCATCAACTGCATTTTCTTTTTCAAGAATGGCTGCAGTGATAGGTCCACTACTCATGAATTCAACCAGTTCACCATAAAAAGGTCTTTCGCTATGCACGGCATAAAACGCACCGGCCTTTTCTTTACTTAAAGTGGTCATTTTCATAGCTGCAATACGAAATCCGGCTTCATTTATCATTTGTAAAATTGCCCCGGTATGCCCTTTACGTGTAGCATCAGGCTTAATCATTGTAAATGTTCTGTTACTCATTTATATTTTTTTTTAGGCGCAAAGATAAGAATCATAACTATATTTCAGTGAACCGCTTTTAGATTTAAGCTGCGTTTACTCAAAAAAGAGGTATCAAAAAGGACATCAGAAAATCTGACATTAAAACCCCCAATTGTTTTATAAGCTCTTTTCACCTACTTTTGCGCCGCTTTATGCAACCTATTCAAAACATATTCCCTTTACTCAGTGAACCTAAAAAGGTCGTGATCACCATGCATCAAAAACCTGATGGAGATGCCATGGGGTCTACATTGGGCTTATATCATTTTTTAAGTAAACTGGGTCATCAATGTACCGTTATATCACCAACCAACTGGGCCAATTTTTTAAATTGGATGCCAGGCTGTAATACGGTTCTTGACTATGAATCGCAGGGAAGTAAAGCAGATATTTTAATGGCAGATGCCGACTGGATCTTTTGTCTCGATTTTAATATACTGAGCCGAACTAAAAGAATGGCTGACAAATTACTGGCAGCAAAGGGCGAAAGGATTTTAATTGATCATCATCGAGAACCTCAAACTGAGGTTTTTACATATGGAAATAGTAATATAGAAAAAAGCTCAACTTCCGAAATGGTATTTGATTTTATTGTTGAGTCGGGACATATTGATATGATAGAGGCCAACATAGGTGCCTGTTTATATGCCGGTGTGATGACCGATACGGGGTCATTCCGTTTTCCATCTACAAAAGCCAGTGTACATAAAATGGTTTATGAACTCATGGAAAGAGGGCTAGAGCACAGTCATGTTCACGAAGAGTTATATGATAATTTTTTAGAAAGCCGCTTTCGTTTTATTGGCCATGCCTTGTTAAACCGGTTAGAACTATTTTACGAATACAATACAGCATTAATTACCGTTCCGCAGTCAGATCTCATTAAATTCAATGTAAAAACAGGCGATACCGAAGGCCTGGTTAATTATGCTTTAAGCATACAGGGCATTAAACTGGCCGCCGTTATCATTGACCGGGGAGAAGAACGTAAAAGTTCCTTCAGAAGTAAAGCTGGCTTTGATGTAAATACCTTTGCCAGAACCTATTTTAATGGGGGCGGTCATTTTAATGCAGCAGGCGGATTTAATAAAGAACCCTTAGAGGAGGTTGTTTTAAAATTTAAAGCAGCCCTCAAAGAAAACAAAACAGCGTTAAGTACTTATCAATTTTAAATATTAAAAAATAAACACAATGAAACAATTTATTTATTTGTCTGCAATTTGTATGTTGGCTTTATCTGCCTGTACAGGTTCATTTAAAAAAGGCGACAATGGTCTGGAGTATAAACTTATTTCTTCGGGAAGCGGTAAAACCATTGGATATGGCAATTATATGCAAATACATATAAAGCAGGTTTATGCCGGTACAAAAGATACCGTGATGATGGACACCCATGATTATATGCCACGCATTCAGATCATGGATTCAGTAGGTACACCATTATCTTATTTTAAGATTTTAAGTCAAATGAAAAAAGGCGACAGTCTGATCATCAGGTTACTGACAGATTCAGCCTTTAAGGATGCACAAAAAGAAATGCCGCCTTTTATGAAAAAGGGAAAATTCCTTTATACACATGTAACAATGGTTAACTTCTTTGAAACTAAAGAACAGGCCGACAGTGCCAATAAAGCTGAATTAGTTTTGGCTAAGCCAAGAATTCATAAAAAGCAAATGGAAGAAATTGAAAAGGATCTGCTTAGCAAAAAAGCGCAATTGGACAGTGATAGTAAGATCATTGAAGCCTATCTGGCTAAAAATAACATTAAAGCCACCAAAACCAAATGGGGTACTTATGTTGCTATTTCAACTGAAGGCACGGGTAATGTATTGACTGAGGCCAACATTGCAACGGTTAATTATACCGGACGTACGCTTGACAGTGCAATAGTTTTTGATTCGAACACCGATACCAGTTTTAAACATGCACAGCCTTATGAGGTTAATTTGGCCGAATTGGGTGGTGTTATTTTAGGCTGGACTGATGCCTTGTTACAATTAAAGAAAGGCTCTAAAGCTACTGTATATATTCCCTCTTCTCTCGCTTATGGGATTAGTGGAAATGGAGGTGTAATTAAGCCCAATGCAAATTTAATTTTCGACATTGAAATTATTGATGCGGCTACTGAAGAAGCTTACATGGCCAAACAAAAAGCCATGCAGGAAGAGATGATGAAGAAAATGCAGGAAAGTCAGAATCCAAATCCGGGTAGTGAAAAAAAGCCAGGTAATTAATTATTTAATCTTTTAAAGTATAGGCGCCCTGAACTCATTCAGGGCGCTTTTTTGTATGCTTTATAAAGGCTGATAGCCTCACAGGCTTCTGCTACATCATGTACCCGTAAAATGCCTGCTCCGTTTAATAAAGCCATCGTATTTAAAACTGTAGTGCCATTTAAGGCTTCTGCTGCAGTAATATTAAGGGTATCATAAATGGTACGCTTTCTGGAAAGGCCTGCAAGAATTGGTTTCTCCAGAATAGAAAATACATTGAGATTTTTTAATAATTGAAAATTATGCTCACTCGTTTTACCAAAACCAAAGCCAGGGTCTATAATGATATCTGTAATGCCAGCCTTGGTACAGGCAGCAGTTTTACTGATAAAAAAATCTAAAACCTCTTTAACCACATCGTTATAAACAGGTTTTTCTTGCATGGTTAACGGAATACCCTGCATATGCATGACAATATAGGGTACTTGTAAACCGGCAACTGTACAAAGCATATCCTCATCAGCATTACCGGCACTGATATCATTTACCATATCTGCACCGGCAGATACTGCCGCTTTGGCCACCGTGCTGTTAAACGTGTCAATTGATAATAGCATGTCGGGAAAAGCCGCATGAATGCATTCTAGCACTGGAATAACCCGGTTCAATTCTTCTTTAACTGAAACCGGTTGGCTACCCGGTTTTGTACTAACACCACCAATATCGATGATACTTGCACCTGCGCTGATCATATGACCGGCAAGCCTGATGAGTTCATCGGTATTTAATTTTAAATGCCCTTTGTAAAACGAATCCGGTGTGGCATTAATAATACCCATGACAACTGGTTCTGTCAGATTTATTAGTTTTCCTTTACAGTTTATGCTGTTCATCAACTCTTTTTCAATTATTTTTGAGATAATATCACACTAAGTTACAAATGCACATTGATAAATGAATACATACCTTCAATATGATCGGGCAATTGAAAGTTGCCAAGCCATTTTTTTACAGAAAACGAAAGATTACGGAACTTCCTGGCGGGTGTACAGAACCATTTCTGTTGCCGACCAGATTTATATAAAGGCAAAACGTATCCGCAACATACAGGAAACCGGTATTCAAAAAATTGGAGATGATATCATCAGTGAATTTAAAGGTATTCTGAATTATGGCATTATCGGTTTAATACAACTTGATATCACTGATAACGAATTGGAAGAGTTGCCTTATGAAACGGTTTTAAAACTATATAATGAAAAGGTTTGCATTGCCAAAAAATTAATGCAGGATAAAAATCATGATTATGGGGAAGCCTGGCGTGACATGAGCCAGGAAAGTTTTGTTGATCTTACGCTGGCCAAAATTTTGCGTATCAAACAGATGCTGGCCAATGATGGAAAAACGCTAATCAGTGAAGGCATTGATGCTAATTTTTACGATATCATTAACTATGCAGCGTTTGGATTGATCTTAATAGATGAAGCCCGGCATAACGGGTAACAGGTACTTACTATTTACTTTAAAACAATTTTACATGATGAAGGTTGCCGTAAAAACAGCGAGAATTATTGTAGGGATATTATTTATTTTCTCTGGATTGGTAAAAGCGATAGATCCATTGGGCCTGGCTTATAAAATGCAGGAATTTTTTGATGTTTGGGCATCTGCAAGCGTTTTAAAAACCATGATGGTTTGGCTAAATGAACAGGCTTTGTTTTTTTCTATCTTGATGATCACTTTAGAAGTTGTTTTGGGCATAGCACTCCTTTTAGGCTGGAGAACAAAAACCGTTTCCTGGCTTTTACTGGTGCTGATGTTATTTTTTACTTTTCTTACCAGTTACGTTTTATTCAGTGGTAAAATAAGAGCCTGCGGATGCTTTGGTGATTGCATTCCACTAACACCCATTCAAACATTTACAAAAGATATTCTGCTTTTAATACTCGTTCTTTTAATTATCTATGGGAGAAAATATATAAAACCCATTTTTTCTAATCCTATTAATGTAACCGTTTTTTTACTGGCACTTTTTGGCGTCATTGGTTTGCAATGGTACGTTTTGAAACACCTGCCTGTAAAAGACTGTTTGCCCTTTAAAGTGGGTAATAATATACTGGAACTGCGTAAAATGCCTGCTCATGCAATCCCAGATAAATTTGATTTTAAATTTATTTATAAAAAGAACGGAGAAACAAAGTCGTTTGCGGTTAACGATCTGCCAGACAGTAGTTGGGAATTTGTTGACAGGAAACAATTATTAGTTGAAAAAGGGAAAAATAATGTGCCGCTGATAAATGATTTTATTTTAAAAACAGAAAGTGGTACAGATACAACCGACCTGTTACTAAATCAGCAGGGCGAGTATTATTTATTTCTCGCAAAAGATTTTAATAAAGAAAAAGATACCTGGTATGATCGTTTCAACCTGTTTTATAAAAAAAGTGTTTTACCGGTTTATTTGGTTACGGCTGATCCTGTAACCGCAAAAAATGTTTTCACTATGCCGGGGTTAATCATATTAACATGTGATGCTACAGCATTAAAAACGGCCGCCAGGGTTAATCCTACACTTTTATTGATGAAGGGCCCTGTCGTTAAAACAAAAATAGCCTTTATTGATTTTGTGAAATAACTAAAAGGACCTAAATGATCTAAAAGAAACTTAATTGACCCACTTATTCAAAAAAATATTTTACTCTTTTCTGGTGCTGCTCGGTGTGGTAGTATTGGTCTTTATCATGTTTCAGGGCTTTGGTGATCCTGCCAGGATGATTGTTGGACAGTCTGGCGATAAAAAAACAATGGATAATATCCGTCATGATCTTTACCTGGATCAACCCAAATGGAAACAATTTGTTTTATATATCAATGACGTTTCTCCGCTTTGTATACACAGCAAAGCAGATATTGAAAAAAAACAACTCTATGGGTTATTTGCAGGTGGAGATACCAAAATGGGTTTAAAAATACCCTATCTGCGTAAAAGTTATCAAACCAAAAAAGACGTTGGTCAGGTATTACTGGAAGCCTTGCCGGGCACCTTAATTCTGGCCATTGCAGCCATGCTGTTTGCGACCTTTACGGGGATTTCTTTAGGTATAACAGCTGCTGTAAAAAAAGGCACCTGGATTGATACGACAGCTGTTTTCTCCAGCATTGCCGGCATCTCGGCTCCATCTTTTTTTATGGCCATTATAATTGCCTATATTTTTGGAGGCGTCCTTCATGTTTATACGGGTTTAAATTTAACAGGCAGCTGGTTTGACATTGATGAAGTCACTGGCGAAAAATATCTAAGCCTTAAGAACCTTGTCCTGCCTGCATTTACATTAGGCATTCGCCCCCTGGCTATCATTACTCAGTTAACCCGCAGTGCGATGCTGGATGTGTTGAGCCAGGATTATATACGTACTGCTTATGCTAAAGGATTAAGTCATACCACTGTTGTTTACAAACATGCTTTGCGTAATGCCCTTAACCCGGTAATTACGGCCATTACAGGTTGGTTTGCAGAATTATTGGCGGGCGCATTTTTTGTTGAATATATTTTTGGCTGGAAAGGTATTGGTAAAATAACTGTTGATGCATTAGAAAAATTAGACTATCCGGTCGTTATGGGATCTGTATTATTAAGTGCCTGTATTTTTATTATGATCAACCTTTTTGCCGACTTGCTATACCGTATAGTTGATCCACGCATTAAATCTTTATAATTATTTATTAGTCGTTAAGTTGGTAAACCAGAGATTATTTTAATCTGATTCAACTGTAACACGCTTATTTCTCTAATAATCCCCCATCAACCCATTTTTTAATAAGGGCTATTTCTTCAACTGCTAATTTAGCGTGTTTGAAAGGCATAAA
>CANKNL010000121.1 GCA_947483345.1 Chitinophagaceae bacterium
GCTCTTTAAATGAAGGAATGATATCAAATAAAACTTCAATGCCTTTTACAAAAACATCAACGTCTTTAATATCGCTGCCGGTATGGATGTGGAGGTTTTGGATATGCAGGTTGTATTGTGTAACGAGTACCAATATGTTTTCAATTTGATCAACCGGTATTCCAAACTTACTTTTATCGTGCCCCGTTGACACTTTAAGATTGCCGCCTCCCATGATATTTGGTCTTAACCGAATGCCTACCGGATAAGTATGTCCAAATTTTTTGCCAAATTTTTCAAGATTACTGAGGCTGTCAATATTAATGTGAACACCCAGGCTTTGCGCTTCTTCAATTTCGGTAAAGTGAATACCGTTACTGGTATACAGAATATTTTTTGGTTCAAAACCTGCAAATAATGCCAGCTTCACTTCATTGATAGAGCTGCAATCCACATGGCAGCCAATACTTTTTATGTGTTTTAAAATATGGATATTGGTTAAGGCTTTAGCGGCATAAAAAAACCGGGTGTCGGTTTGTGCAAAAGCCGTGGTTAGTTTTTGGTATTGAGCGGTTATCTGTTCTGCATGGTAAACATAAAGTGGGGTACCAAATGTGTTGGAAATGGCATTCAGCTGCTGATGTGATAAGACTGGCATGTTGCGAAAATAAGAAATGAAACGGTCATTTGTTGAATGATTTGATATCATTGTTTAATAATGGAAAACAGCCTGTATATTTTATAATCCGGTTTATAAATAAACTGCCAAAATCGGTTTTGGGATTTTGGCAGTCATTTTTTTTATCAGTATTTTTTATTTACCTGGCATCATCTGCTGTTGGGCCATATAGTCCCGGAACCTGATTGCCGGTAACCCTTAAGTAAACCACTAGTTCTCCACGGTGGTGATAGAGGTGATTCATTAAAAATCCGCGTACAACCTGAATTCTAGGCATATCAGGAAAAATGACATTGTCCTCACTGCCCATTATCATTTTCCAATTTTCAAACAGGCTTTCGTCGGTAGCAGATTCCAGGGCCTGGCGGGCAGTTTTCAGATTTTCTTCAAATTTCGCAACAATGTTGGCTGCCTTGCTGATATCGCCTTTATCATATTTATAAGCCGCCATATCCATTACATGGTCATGTAATGTAGGTTGGTACCAGTTATACACTTCTGCAATATGCGAGGCCAGTTGCCCGGTTGACCAGTTTTTTTCCGAAGGTTTAAAATCCAGGGCACTATCGGGTATGGCGTTTAATAATTTACGGGTATTTTCGGCTTCCTGTTCAAACTCGGCCAATAAAGATTTTACTAACATGTTAAATGATTTAATGTAGTTAAATGAAAGATTAAAATGCCCGGTTAAAATAATAAAAATTTATTATTTACAGCAAATGATGATCAGTTAATTGGTTGATTATATCATTTCCTGTATCTGTGTTGGTTCCAGGTTGGCATTGCGCATGGCAATACCTCTTACTGCATTGGCCGTAAAATCCATAAAGGCTTTTTTAGTAATGCCATCATCTCCAACCATAGCGGGTATACCCGTGTCTCCGGCTTCGCGAATACTTTCCACTATCGGTATTTGACCCAGGAAAGGGATATCATACTCTTCGGCTAAATTTTTACCGCCATCTTTTCCAAAAATGTAATATTTGTTATCGGGTAATTCGGCAGGGGTGAAATAACTCATGTTCTCCACCAGGCCAATAACCGGAACTTTTAATTGCGCCTGTCCAAACATGGCAATGCCTTTTTTAGCATCGGCCAAAGCAACAGTTTGTGGTGTGGTAACCACAATAACTCCGGTAACAGGCACGGTTTGTACAATGGTTAAATGAATGTCGCCTGTTCCGGGGGGCATATCAATCACCAGATAATCCAGTTCGCCCCAATCCACTTCAGTTACAAACTGACGGATGGCATTACTAACCATAGGGCCTCGCCAAACTACCGCCTGCTTTTCATCAATGAGTAATCCTATGCTCATCATTTTAATGCCAAATTTTTCAATGGGTACAATCATGCCAACACCATCTACATCTTTCATTAACGGCCTTTCGCCTCTAACGCCAAACATAATATGCTGACTTGGACCGTAAATATCTGCATCCATTAAACCAACTTTAGCGCCGCCCTGAGCCAGTGCGAGTGCAAGATTGGTCGACACCGTACTTTTACCGACACCACCTTTACCACTCACTACAGCAATAATATTTTTTACCCCACTTAAAATGGTTTTCCCGTCTTTACGATTGCTGCTGGTATTGCTGGTAAAGTTTACAGTAACAACAGCGTCTTTATTTACCAATAATTTTACGGCATTAATACAGGCATTCATGATCAGGTCTTTCAATGGGCATGCCGGGGTAGTAAGAACTACGGTAAAAGAAACCCGATTGCCTTCAATAATAATATCTTTTACCATATTTAATGTTACCAGGTCTTTGCCAAGGTCGGGTTCCTGTACATTACTCAGCGCTTTTAAAATATCTTCGTTGGTCATCGTTCAATTATTTGTTAAAAAATCTATATGAGCAGCAAATTTAAACATTGATACCCTTACTTTGTTTATTAATTACGGAATGTTGGTATTTTTGGAGATTCGGTAAAGGTTTAGTGTTCATAAACAGCCTGCTTTTAAATTTTCAATGCTCAGTTAAAAACGTTTAAATGTAAGCACTCTGTAACTCGACTATTGATGATTGACGATTGTTTATTGAACATTTTTTTTATATTCCATTGTAGCCGGGGATTAACTTTTTAAAATTAATGAAGAAACTTATACCATACTTTTTTATTGGTGCTTTATGTTTACCTGTTGCTGCCAAAGCCCAGTTTGAAACCTTTAAAGATTCTATTGTACAACTATACGGTATTGTAATGACAGCCGACAGTTTAAAAGGACTTGAATCGGTGAGTGTGATTATAAAAGGACAAAACCGGGGAACCATTACAAATTATAAAGGGGTTTTTAGTATTGTGGTCTTAAAAGGCGATCAGGTAGAATTTACAAGTATCGGTTATAAGCCTAAAATCATTTCAATTCCAACAAATTTGGAGGGTAATCAACACAGTGTAATACAGTTAATGGTTACCGATACCATTTATTTAGCGGCCACCATTATTAAAGCAAGGCCAACCCGTGCTCAGTTTGAGCGGGATTTTTTAAATACCCAGGTACCCGACGATTATATTACCATAGCCCGTAAAAATAATAATGAGGCCACACGTAGAATTTTGGTAGCGAATCTGCCCACCGATGGACGGGAGTCGAGTAG
Organism: Chitinophagaceae bacterium; assembly: GCA_947483345.1. Lineage (GTDB taxonomy): Bacteria > Bacteroidota > Bacteroidia > Chitinophagales > Chitinophagaceae > Ferruginibacter. The sequence goes on from CANKNL010000121.1 coordinate 3,268, forward strand.
TAATTATTTACGGCAAACCAGCAATAAAGCCTATTATGCCGGGCAGGCACCACCCATGAATATCTTTAATCCCTTTGCCTGGGCCGAATTTATCAAGGCATGGAAAAGAGGTGATTATAAAAGTAAGAAATAAAGCAGTTCTCCTTAAATACGCATCAGTGTATTTGCTGCAAAAATTTTAGCAAAGATTTTTATTCCTGTACATTCGTTGTAATAATTACAACATGAAAATTTTCCTTATTGGTTTTATGGGTAGTGGCAAAACTTACTGGGGTAAAATTTGGGCTCAGCAATATGGGCTCAGTTTTTTTGATTTAGATGAGGTTATTGAAAAGGAACAGGGGAAAACTGTGGCCGCTATTTTTGAAAAAGAAGGAGAGGCTTATTTCAGAAAAGTTGAAGCCATCGCCTTACATACTTTTTTAGATGAGCAAGACTGTATTATTGCCTGTGGCGGCGGAACGGCCTGTTTTGATGATAATATGCAATGGATGAATGATAACGGTATTACTGTTTATCTTTCGGCAACCGCTCAGCATATTTTTAACCGGGTAATTGAAGAAAAAGATAAACGGCCTTTAATGAAAAAACTCAATGACGCCGAACTGTTATTTTTTATCGAACAAACATTAAAAGCACGTGAACCTTTTTATAATCAGGCAAAATGGATTTTGGCTGGCGACAAAATAAATGCCAGCAGCCTGTCTGATTTTAACATCAAAATTTAAACTGACATGCATAAGGGCTTTATTAAAATAGCAGCCTGCTTAGGCGCTTTATCGGTTATACTTGGTGCATTTGCGGCACATGGCTTAAAGCAAATTTTAGTGCCTGAACAATTACAGATTTTTGAAACAGCCGTCAGGTATCAGTTTTATCATGTTTTTGCGTTACTGGCTGTGGGGGTTTTGTATAAAGAGTTTCCGGGTAAATTAATAACCTTGGCCGGGCAGCTGTTTATAGCAGGCATGATACTTTTTTCGGGCTCTTTATATTTTTTATGTTATATAAAATATACAGGCCTGCCGCTAAACTGGCTGGGTGCCATAACCCCTTTTGGCGGAGCCTGTTTTATTACCGGTTGGGTCATGCTTTTTTGGGCAATGACTAAACGGTATTAGAAAGCAGAAATTTTCCGGTATAAAGTTATTAACGTGCCGTTTTTGTTTTCAATACTGAATTCAATATCAATATCCTTAGTACGGGATTTCATGTTTTTTAAGCCGTTGCCAAATGGCCGTATCTTCTCCATATTAATGCCGGTGCCATTATCCTGAATAAATAATTTGAGGCCATCGTTTACCCTCACCAAAGTTATTTTTACATCAGTGGCTTTCGAATGTTTAAGTATATTATTCAAGGCTTCCTTTACAACTAAAAAAACATTTCTTCTTATTTCCCCAATCACTTCAATATTGGGAAGCTTATCTGGTATGTCGATTTTGCAGTTGATGCCGGTATCTTCAAAATATTCCAATGCATAACTGCGGATATAAGCGATCATATTTTTAAGAGAATCGTTGCTGCTGCTCATACTCCAGATGATGGCATTCATCTTCACTAATAATTCATTGGCAGCAGAAGATATTTTTTCTATTTCGGGTATGGGATTATCAATAAGTTTACGTTTGGCCAATCCGCTATACAAGCTAATTGTGGTCATGCCGGCTCCCAGGTCATCATGCATATCGGCACTGATTCGGTTACGTTCTTCCTGCTGGGCCTTTATGATGGCAATTTGAGTTTCAAATTCCTTTTTCTCTGCCGCCTGTTTCAGTGCTTCCTGTTCTTTAATGCCACTGATCAATTCATATTTATTTTTGTACGTTAAGCCAAGCAGAAAAAAAGTTAATTCAAGAACTATACCTATGTAGTAATAAAATAAGGCAGACACATAAATAGAACCGGGTTTTATGGCAAGCCATATGATGACAAGTGAAATGGCAGAAAACAGGACCAGCATTGAATTACCCGCTGCTATATAATTTAAAAGACGGTTATGTTGTTGGAGTGCTAAATAAATAAAAGCAATACCAATGGCCAGTATCATGAATTTCATGATGTTTTCAAGATAAAATTGCGGCATGTAGGACTGGGTAAAAAAATGGAAATATGTGTAAATGCCCAATAGCAATAAGATGAATCGCTCGCCATATTTTAAGACCTTATCAAGTAGTACATAATTGATCTTAGTGGTTAAGAATTTTCTGGTAAAGCTGATGTAGAAGATCGTGCCGGCAACCAACAGGAAAAAGTCGAAATAACTATAATACAGTTGTGTAAAATAAGAAGTTGTTCTGGCCACATAAGCATTTAAAATGATCAGCAGAAACATACACAGGGAATACAGGGCATTATATAAAAACTCGGTTTTACGGCTGATGATCAGGTTGGTGATCATAAACAGGATCATCATTAATAATATGCCGCTCAATACCAGACTGAAGATCTGCATATCACTTTTATGGCCAAGAACGAATAGTTTGTAATGCGGGAAAAAATCAACATTGATCAAAAGTGGGGTTATCGCATTAAATTCAAATTTTAGTGGTTTTAGATAAACCAAAACATAGCAGTGTTCACCCGCAGCCAGGGTTAATTTTCTATAGCCATCAAAACTGGTAGCGTTACTGATTTTAATTGGTTGTTGACCAATCTTATATAATTCAATTTGCGCGTAGTGAGAACCCGGGTAAAAATAAGTGGTTATGGCTTTATCTGAATTATTACAGACAGCCATTTTTAGGTAATAAGAAAAGGATACCAGGTTAGGAGGTATTCTCTTTCTAAATTTGAAATCTTCCAAAGCTGTAAAAGGTCTCTTTAACACGTCGGCAATTGGCATATTGGAATTGCTGTCGATAAACAACTGCGTTTTTAACAACAGGCTACTGTCTTCAGTAATTGACGCCATATCCAAGGCCATGGTATCGGCTTTAACCTGTGCATTGGAAAAAGTGACGGTAAAACAAAAAAGGATAAGGGTAGCAAATCGTTTCAATCAAATAGGGTTTTCTCAAACTTACAAAAATTCAATGATATGGCATATTACTTATCCATTTTTTTGTTATGGTCTATAAGCATGGGTTTTCTTTATCTTTGTTGTTAATGGCAAATAAACTAAAAACTGTAAAAACAAAGGCAGCTGATACTGAGCCGCTTAAACAGGAAAAAGAAGAAACCGTAGAAGTAAAAAAGCTACTTAAGGACGATCGTACGCATAAAATTTTCGGCAGCTTTTTGTTGTTGCTGGCATTTCTTTTTTTTATTGCTTTTACATCTTATTTATTTACCTGGGGCGAAGACCAGGATAAATTCACTTACCGGATGTTGCTTGCGAATGATATTAAAGTACAAAATCTGTTGGGCACATTTGGTGCTTTTATGGCAGAGATATTTATCCGTCATGGTTTTGGAATTGCAGCTTATCTGTTATGCAGTACATTTTTTGTTTTAGGGATTAACCTGTTTTTTGGAAAAAAAGTATTTTCAGTTTTACGTAACATAAAATACCTGATTGTTGGATTACCGGTATTGAGTGTGGCCGCCTCTGCCATTTTTAAAGGCCATGCCTTTCCCTGGGGTGGTGCAGCAGGCGATATGATCAGAGACTGGATGTACAAAACCATTGGGCAAATTGGCACCATCGGGGTCTTGGGTTTAGCCGTACTGTCCTATATCATTTGGCGCTTTAACCCGGTGTTTAAACTGCCTTCCAGAAAAGTTGCAGGCACGGATGGTGAATCTATGGCGGTAGAAGAAGACGTTATTTCAGAAAAAATTGAATGGCCCGAAAATTTGGATAGTGATACAAAAAAAGGAAATTCATTAAAAGCAAATACCGGTATTTTAGACATGCCTGCACAGGTTGATGAAGGCATTAACCATGATTTGAATATGGTTGAACGGGAAGATACAAAATTAATAGAGCAAGACCTCATGGCCGTTTTACCCCAACCGGTTAAAATAATCAATGCCGATGATCACCTGCCTTTGGAAATTAAGACGGTTCCTGAAAAACCGCTGGAAGAAACGGCTGGCGCCGGTTCTGTAAAAATTCCTGTAACGAAACCATACGATCCTATTTTAGATTTAAGAGATTATAAGTATCCGGTACTCGATTTGTTGGCCAATCATGGCAGCGACAAAATTGTACAAGATGCCGATGAATTGGAAAATAATAAGAACCAGATCATTAATACACTGAAGAATTACGACATTCAGATCCAGAAAATATATGCTACAGTAGGGCCAACAGTTACACTGTACGAGATCATACCTGCCGCCGGTGTAAGAATTTCCAGAATTAAAAACCTGGAAGATGATATCGCTCTTAGTTTGGCTGCATTGGGGATACGTATCATAGCACCCATACCCGGCAAAGGCACCATTGGTATTGAAGTGCCCAATGCCAAGAAGAGTATTGTAAGCATGAAAACATTACTCACTTCTGAAAAATTTCAAAAAAATAATTTTTCATTGCCCATTGCTATTGGCAAAAAAATTGACAACGAAAATTTTATTGTTGATCTAACTACCATGCCCCATTTATTAATGGCAGGTGCCACGGGCCAGGGTAAATCAGTTGGCTTAAATGCCATATTGGTTTCTCTGTTGTATAAAAAACATCCATCACAATTAAAATTTGTTTTAGTTGATCCCAAAAAAGTTGAACTCAGTATTTATAAAACAATTGAAAAACATTTTTTGGCAAAACTGCCCGGCGAAGAGGATGCCATTATTACAGATACAAAAAAGGTAGTGCACACATTAAATGCACTTTGTATTGAAATGGATAACCGGTACGACCTGTTAAAAGAAGCCGGTTGCAGAAATATAAAAGAATACAATGAAAAATTTGTTACCCGTAAATTAAATCCCGAAAAAGGTCATCAGTATTTACCCTTTATTGTTTTAGTGGTAGATGAATTTGCCGATTTGATCATGACCGCCGGTAAAGAAATTGAAATGCCAATAGCGCGTTTGGCGCAGTTGGCCAGGGCAGTAGGTATTCATTTAATCATTGCCACACAACGGCCATCGGTAAATATTATTACCGGTACCATAAAAGCCAATTTTCCGGCACGTATTGCCTTTAAAGTGAGCAGTAAGATCGACAGTCGTACGATATTGGATACAGGTGGTGCCGAGCAGTTGATAGGTAAGGGCGATATGTTGATCAGTTATAACGGCGATATTGTTCGTTTGCAATGTGCTTTTGTTGATACACCTGAAATTGATAAAATTGTTGACTTCATTGGTCAGCAACGTGGATATCCTCAGGCATTTTTATTACCCGAATATATTGATGA
>CANKNL010000122.1 GCA_947483345.1 Chitinophagaceae bacterium
ATCGGCAAGGGTACTTTTGCCGTGGTCAATATGAGCAATGATGCAAAAATTTCTGATATTCTTCATGTACTAACTATCCTCTTTTTTAGAGCTGCAAAAGTAGTTTAAAATGGCGGATTTTGAACAGTGGATTGGAACATGGATTATACAGATTTGCATGAGTGACATCTTTTGAAAAGATGTCATCTTTCTTAAAATAATCTCAACGTCTCCGGCATGGGACGTTGCTGAGAAATTTAATATGATAAAATGAAATACTTAAGTATAAGTACGTATATTTAGTAAATTTATTTTTTTGAAGACCCTATTTTTTGTTTTACCCTTTGTCATGCTAATGAATTCTGCATCCGGCCAATACAGTGGTGGCAGCGGACAGGGTATCAATTCTAATTCAGTTTCTGCTATAAATCTTACTGTTAATAATTCCATGTTTTCGGGTGGTACAGATGATGGCCATTCTGCCAGTACAGCGCTTGCCACCTCACTTATTATTTCCAATTCGCCATACAGTGGTGGCAGTGATGATGGTTGTAGTTCAGTTACGGCAATCAATACATTACTTACAACTAATTCTAATTATTCAGGCGGTGCCGATGACGGCATTAGTACTGTTACAGCATTGCTTCCCCTTACAGCTAACAGCATGTTTACAGGCGGAACCGACGATGGCTTTAACCTGTCTACTGCCACAGGCTTAGTTTTGGGAGCAGCCACAATATATGCTGGTGGTGCCGATGACGGATCATCGGTAACTACGCAACCGGCCATCGATCTTACTGTTGCTACCATGTATGCAGGTGGTAATGATGATGGGATAAGTGTTATTACAGTTACTGCACTCAATTTTACGGTATCGGGCATGTTTAGCGGTGGTAGTGATGATGGATTCAGTTCATTTACTACCGGCCCAATACTGATTACATTGCCCCTAACCTGGTTAAATTTTACGGTTACGGGTAATGGCGAAAATGCTTTATTGTATTGGAAGGTAAGTCAAGAGCAAAACAATGCGGGCTATGATATTGAACGCAGCTATGATGGCACACATTTTGTAAAAATTGGTTTTGTACGGGCTTTCAACAGTGGCAGTTCTATTCGTGAATATAATTATACCGATGTAAGTCCGGCAGGCTTCTGCCCTTCTGTAAATTGTAAAGAAGTTTTTTACCGCCTTGTACAAAAAGATATAGACCATCTTCATTATACTTATTCACCTGTAAGAAAATTAAAACTGAATACCAGTTTACCAACAGCCAGTGTTTATCCAAATCCTGCAACAGAGCAGCTTAATATTCGCATTTATCCGGTAAATGGAATCAATCCATTATTTGATGTGTTACTTTACAACAATGCAGGTGCAATTGTTTTTAAAAGCAGTAAACTTAGTACCAGCCTGTACCAATTAAATGTACATGAATACCCTTCGGGCATTTATTACCTGAAATTAATTATAAACGAACAAATTTATTCTTACCAAATTTCAATTTTACATTAAAAATTAACAACTCATGAAAAGATCATTATCCATTTGTATAATCTTAGTTTGCTTATCCTTTGGTATAGCCCGGGGGAATGGCATTGTGTTGTCAAATATTACATCTGTAAACGGAGCAGGCTTTGTGCAGCTTCAATTTGATCTCACATGGAACAATTCCTGGTTCAACGCCATTAACCGTGATGCTGCCTGGGTATTTTTTAAATTTAAAGATAATGACGGCACCTGGCATCATCTTAATCTTACTAATGCTAATAATGTAATTTCAGCCGATTTTACCATCCAGGTGCCAACTGATTTAACGGGAGCATTTATATACCGTAATACCGGATTAGGTAATAACAGCATTTTGGGAGTACAATTGGGCGTAACCAATTTACCAGGTAGCTTTGATGTAAAAGGGTTTGCCATTGAAATGGTGCAGTTACCAATGGATGATACTTATAATGTTGGAGATGGTCAGGCGACTAATTTTTATCGTAACGGATCTACAGTTGCACCTTTCCTTGTTAATGCCAATACAATTACAATGGGTACTACAGCCGGCCTATTAAATGACCCCGTGGGAAATGGCACATTAGCCACAGGCTTTCCTATTGGGTACAATATAGCAGGGGCTTCTTTAAATTTATACATGATGAAGCATGAGCTATCTCAGGCTGCTTATCGTGATTTTTTAAATACGCTTACCTATACACAACAAGTTAGCAGAACTGCGGTATTACCTAATCTGGCAGCCGGAACATTGGCAATTGGTACAGTTTTAACATACCGAAACGGAATTAAGATTTCAACCTCTGGAGTTGCAAGCACTACACCGGCAGTTTATGGCTGCGACCTTAATAATAATGCTGTTTATAATGAAACAACGGATGGAGAGTGGGTGGCTTGTAATTTTTTAACCTATATGGATTTGGCAGCTTTTCTTGATTGGGCTGCATTGCGGCCAATGACTGAATTGGAATTTGAAAAATCTTGCAGGGGGCCTTTATCTGCAGTAGCAGCAGAATATGCGGCAGGCACTGCTGCTTCTGCAACTTCTGTATTTGGGCAAAATAATTGGGGCGCTGCAAATGAAAGTTACACTTATTCGGGTTCAGTTTTAAATGCAAATATTACGCATAATGCTGCATCAGGTAGCAGAATAACCCGGGTTGGTATTCATGCCACTGCCAGTGCCACACGTATTTCTGCCGGTGCCGGTTACTACGGGGCATTAGACTTATCGGGAAACATTCAAGAATATTGTGTAATTACCGGAAATGCTGCAGGCAGAAGTTTTACAGGTATAAATGGCAATGGTGATTTGAACAGTGCTGGCGATGCAGATGTAAATTATTGGCCTGGCATTAATGGTAACATAGCTGTTATTGCGGCTAATACTGCTTATGGTGGTACAACCGGTGTAACAGGTGCTGCTGGTATTTTTACACGTGGCGGTGGAACAGGATGGGTTCCTGTAAATGCCCAAACAAGTACCCGGAATGATACACCCGCAACTACCTCAGTAAGAACGACCCAAACAGGTGGACGGGGAGTAAAGAATTGGTAATTTTAATTACTTAATAAATATTGCAGAGGCTGCCTTAAAAGGCAGCCTCTTTTTTTTCCCAGCAACGTCTCCTGCACTGGAAGTTGCGTAATTCCTTTTATAAAATACGCAACGTCCTCAGCCAACACACAAGTCAGGGGAGAGACGTTGCTATGAAGCAATTTTGGGCCAGAGATGACATCTTTTGAAAAGATGTCATCTCTTTTTTCTCAGCAACGTCTCCGGCACGGGACGTTGCGAAGAAGCAAACATTAACCGGCTTTATCGATTATGTAATACCTATCTGGATAGGTTTTTAAACAATTTGTTTTACTAATTTTTTACTAATTTAGAATTGAACAAAATAAAAAAGTATTTTAAGAATTATGAAAAACGAAATGATATTAAGGGAGTTTATACAAAAAGTATGGAATGAAAAAGATTTTAATTCAGTAGCAGACTTTGTAGATGATTTCTATACCATTCATCTTGACAGTGGCGATCCCTGGGAAGGTAAAACCCTGAACCATGAAGAATTTAAAATACGCCTTCATTTTTCATTTGATTCTTTTCCGGATATGCATTTTGCCATACAAACAGCCATCGCAGATGGAAACTATGTGGCCATCACCTGGTTACTAACGGGCACAAACCTCGGAAAGATCGGTGCGTTCCCCGCCACCGGCAAATCAATAAAAACTTTTGGAACAACCATTTACTATTTCAGTAACGGAAAGCTATGCGGACATAGCCAGGTATTTGACCGCAGCACCGTAATAAAACAATTGGGATTTTCATAAAGATTGAGCCAACATTAAGAAAGAGATGACATCTTTTGAAAAGATGTCATCTCTCATAATAATTCCTTTCATAAAATACGCAACGTCCTCACCATACGCACAAACCTGATGAGAGACGTTGCTATGAAGTAAAAAGATCAACCCTTTACCAATTTTTTTATGGTTGTACCGCTATTGGTAATTATTTTAAAAATATAAATACCCTGTGGAAGTTTATTATTAAAAATTATTTTATTGCCTATTATAGTAGCTGATTGACTTACTATTTTACCATTTAAATCGTAAACGATTATATTTTTTATAATTTCTTTTGAATAAACAAATACAAAATCTGTAAAGGGATCGGGGCCAATTGTAATTGTATGGACTGATTTATTTAAAGCAATTTTTGCCACATCGCTATATTGTATCTTACCGGTGCGATCAGTTATTCTTAACCTGTAATAGGCATAAGCAGCAGTACCTGCAAAGGGTATTATGTTTTTATCGGTGTAATTATAACTGTTTAGCGTACTATTTTTAGCAGGCAATGATATAACCGGCACAAATGCGGTACCACTGAAGCTTCTTTCTACTATATACGAATTTATATCAACTTCATTTTCGGTACGCCAATTCAGTACAGCGTCTTCATCATTTCGTTTGGCTGTAAATTGTAAAAGCTTTAGGGCCAGCGTTACATTAAAGGGGCCAACAATTTCAAAATCATCAATCGCCACACCGGCAGCATTGGTATTGATATCAGATTTAAACCTAAAGCGAAATGCCACACTTCGGTTACCTGCTAAAAGCGATGCTTCTGTTGTATTGGAATATAAGATATAAGAAGCGCCGGCCGAACCAGAGAACATGGCTTCATTTGCCGGAAATATACCACTATTGCTGTTATTGGCATTATTATACCACCCGGCTGCAACACTTGTACCTAATGGATTCCAGCTTCTTCCCGAATCCAGAGTGTATTCAATTCTAAAGCCATCAAAGCCGGTTTCTGTAACAAATTTTGATCTGAATCTTAATAAATAGGCCCCTGCTGAACTAAAATTAAAATTAGGCGACAAAAGACTGGCTTCCTCATTATCAGCATAAGTGCTGGCGGCCAATCCGGTAACCCAGGCAAAAGATCCGCTAAATGTTGAGCTTTTTCCAACGATAACAGAATTACCACGCTGCCAGGGAGTTCCCGCTATATTTTCGGCGCCAAAATCAAGTGGATTAGTATCAAAATTACCTCCTGATGCGGGCGTGTAAGGTGTGCCACGGTTTGGCAATATTTGCAAATACAGATTTTTGGTTATGGTAGATGCTCCACTGTTGATAGTAAGTGTAACACTATATTGTCCGGCTGCCGAATACACATGAGCCGGATTTTCGGTAGTAGATGTGCCCGCATCGCCAAAGTTCCAACTCCACGATGTGCCCTTATAAGAATTGCTGGTAAAATTAATTGGAACGCCAATATAACTGATGACTTTATCTGCAGAGAATAACGCTGTTGGATTGGTAAAAATATCTGAATAAAATAACCCACGTCCATGCGTAGCTGCAGTAATCAGTTTATCAGATATTCGCAATTGCAGCATATCAACCCGTACATTAGCAAGGCCTGAATTACTGGCTCCCCATACGGTTGCACCACCGCTTAAATTATCGGTACTCCATACACCCAGTTCGGTTGCAATAACGACCTGGCTGCTGTTATTTGGATTAAATAAGGCCCAGCGTACAGGCATATCAGGTAGGTTACCTTCTACGCTAGTCCAATTAACCCCGCCATCTATAGTTTCCCAAATACTGTTAACGCCATAATTACTATACATGGCCAGTAAATGATTATCATTGCCTGTTTGCACTTCAATGCAGTTTAAATAGCCGGCCGGTAAACCCGTACTGATATTGGTTACAGTAGGTGTTACGGTGTGGGCATTGTCTACCCTAAACACATCCCCATTGGCTCCAAAAAATACCCGGTTGGACGTATTGGGTGAAACCTTTAGGGCAGTAACGACACCCCCAAAAGTTGCAACGTTAACTGTTGTGAAGGCATTGCCTGTTTGTGGATTAGTCCAAACTTTATAATTATTATTGGTATTACATACATACATCCGGTTGTTTAAATCATCATAATCAGTTGGATTAATAAACTGCCCTCCCGCTGTTGTTACATTTGTCCAGGTACTACCCCCATCTGCCGAGCGGTAATAATCATTATATACATAGGAAGTAAACTGGTATTGGGGTTGATCCTGATCAATATGTGTAAAGGCACCATCCCCGCCCGTTACCTGAATGGTATTTTGCACTACCCCCTGATTAAATTGATGTGAGCCATTATCCTGTGCTCCAGCCAGGTAATAATTGGTAAGAGCGGTGGGGTGCATCGCACAGGAATAAAACTGTGCAGTAATATAATTGGTCCCTTTATCTACCAAGGTGGGTGTTACAGCATTGGCATTAGCCGTTCGGTAAATACCCCCATCATTACTGAAATAAGCAACAGATGAACTGCCGGTTTTAAATAAAATAAAATGTTGGTCTGCATGCGTATACTGAAATCCAAACCCGCCATACCAATGGCTTACCTGCGACCAGGTACCCGCACCGTCGGTTGATTTAAAGATATCGACACCGCCAACAAATACCACATCTCTGTTATTGGGATCAGCTGCAATGGTCAGATCATACCAGGCCTGTCCTCTCGAAAAATCAGTAGCAGTGATACCCGGATCAGCATCTGCAGGTTCTGTTCGCGACACCCAGGTAGTGCCTCCGTTAACGGAGCGGATAATACCCGCTACCACATTCACATCTTCAATTAATGCATACACATAACTGGCATCATTAGGTGCACAGGCCAGCTCTATTCTAGTTGCAGTAATGGGTAAGGTTTGAGCAGCGGCAAAGTTTACCCCGGCATTAACCGATTTATGAATGGATCCCTGTAGTGTTGCATAAATATCACCATTGACTGCGATATCAACATCATAACTTAAATTGCTATTGGCGCCTGTAATACCCAACCCCGTACCCAACACTTTTGTCCATGTAGTTCCCCCATTTGCTGAACGCTGTAAACCACCATTACCGGTAGCCACAAAAACTATTCCGGTGTTGTTTACTATAATTTTTGTACAAATATTAAAAGTTGCTGTATTTGTTGACGCCAGTTGAGTCCAGGTAGTTCCGCCGTTAATAGATTTCCAAACACCCATCCCCTGTATGGCATCAGCATTAAAATAGCCGGTTTCTCCAGTACAAAAATACATCACTAATGGATTGGACGGATCCTGCGCAATAGACGTTAATGCCAGATTGGCGAACAGATCATTAACAGGTACCCATTGTGGTTCTGTAAGCGTTATGTCAGTTGTTTTCCATAAACCCCCTCCTACACTGCCTGCCCAAACTGTATTTCCGGTAGCGTCATTGGCATCTACCAAAATAGCCCTGGTTCTTCCACCCTGGTTTTTAGGGCCCAATTGACGCCAGTTAATACCAGCAATAACAGCATTATTTTGTATTAGTTGATCCTTGTATTGTTTGGCTTTAAATAAACGGTCTGTAGGAACATAACCAAGTATGGGATCTTTCATCATCTCTATATCCCTTTCCCTTATTTCCCTGGGACCGTCCTGTTCTTTAATTGAGCTATTTATTAGTCTATTGCATGAAAATAAAACGGTACTGATTAAACAGAGTAATATTATTTTTTTTCCACTAATTAGTAGGGACAGGTTTTGCATACTCTATATTTCTGTTTAAAGCATTAAAAATATGAATTAAAGGATTAGTAAACGCCCACATCGAAAAAATATTTCAGGCCAAAGTATAAATATCGAATTTTGGACTTAATCTTTACTAAATTGATAACTTGACTACAGATATAAATCCGTTTAACCATTAAGCATGATAGCGTAGAGCATCAATATACCTATTCTAAAATAGGCTCATTAATTATACGACATAACAAATAGCGCCTGAAAAAAAAGTTTCCCAGCAACGTCTCCGGCACGGGACGTTGCGTCCTTTATTTTCAAAATACGCAACGTCCTCGGCCATACGCACAAACCTGAAGAGAGATGTTGCTAAGAAGCAACACAACAAATAGCACCTGAAAAAAATAGTTTGATATTGGGTTTTTTTTTATTTTAGCTAAAGCATAGTTATATCTTCCATTTTATCATCACCAAATTATTTTATTTATGAAAAAAATGATCCTCTTACTTATTTCATGTGTTCTGTTAGTTACGCATGCTGATGCCCAAGCCTGCACCGGAACCGGTAGTATAAATTTCCAGCGATGGAATAATATCAGCGGTTCTGCAGTTTCCAATCTTACATCAAATGTTAATTATCCCAACACCCCTTCTTCAATAGGTACACGAACATTGTTTGAGATGCAGACAAACCTGGGAAGTAATTTAGGCATTCGGATGAATGGATATATCTGTGCCCCCACAACGGGTAGTTATGTTTTCTGGATAGCCAGTGATGCAAGTGGTGAACTCTGGTTAAGCACTACCAGCAGTGCTGCAAATAAAGTGAAGATAGCTTATAATACCAGTTCAACAAATTCAAGACAATGGACCAAATACAGTACACAAAAATCAGTTGCTATTTCTATGATTGCCGGTCAGGTGTATTATGTTGAAGCTTTAATGAAAGAAAATACAGGAAATGATAATCTGGCTGTTGGCTGG
>CANKNL010000123.1 GCA_947483345.1 Chitinophagaceae bacterium
GAATTGTTTAGGGCCATAAGTAATATGTTGTGGTTATGGGTTTTTGGCGGCTTGCTACAAAACTTAACAGGGAATAAAAAATTAATACCGGTATACTTATATGGCGGTATTGCAGGGGCCTTGTTTTTTGTGGTGGCCACCTATTTAATTCCTTCCAACAAAGCTGTAATTGATTCTGCCAATTTATTGGGAGCCAATGCTGCAGTAATGGCTGTTGCTGTTGTTGCCACGTGGATTGCACCTAACGATCGTTTTTTCCGTCATATACGTGGCGGTATTCCTATTTGGATATTGACTGTTATATATATGTGTATCGATCTTGCCGGCGTTGCCACAGCCCCTGCGGCTCAGGCCATTGCTCATGTTGGCGGTGCAATTGCCGGATTGTTATTTGTTGTGCTATTACAAAAAAGAATAGATGGCAGTAGCTGGATGAACAATGGGTATAGCTGGTTTATAAACCTGTTTAATCCAAATAAAAACAAAGGTCGTAACGCCATAAAAGAAAAAGTATTTTATAATACGGGCAACAGAAGCCCGTACAATAAAAAATCTAATGTTACAGAGCAAAGAATCAATCAAATTCTGGAAAAGATCAGCCAAAAAGGGTATAACGATCTTTCCAAAGAAGAAAAAGATATTCTAAAAAGAGCCGGCGAAGACTAGTCTAATTGGGGTCCTCTGCTTTTATTGTAGTTCACATTATCTTTATGGTATGTCAAAAAAATTTTTCCGCAGACTGACAAAACGCTTTTTTATTGTTGCCAATATTATTGTTGCCATACTTTTTTTATTGGGCTGCTACGGTTATTTATTTGATCCCGTTTATTTTTGGCCCATTGGGTTACTTACGCTCACCGCTTTTTATTTTCTGCTCATCCTTGTTTTATTTATTTTCTTCTGGCTGTTTATAAAACCAAGCCGGACATTAATTTCGGCACTTGCGTTGTTGCTGGCCTATAAGCCCATCGGTCATATTATACCTTACAGGTTATCCAATACATTTACCGCAGAAAAACAACAAAATGCACTACGGGTAATGACGTGGAATGTGGAACAGTTTAATGTGATGGCAGATAAAAAAAACCCAAAGGTAAAAAAGCAAATGTTCGAAATGATCAACGAATATCAACCCGATATTGCCAGCTTTCAGGAAATGGTTGCCGAAGACAGTACCATAACAGACCACGGACACATGGATGAGTTTTTACAAAAACTTAAATTCAATAATTATTTTTATTCTTATAACAGCAAGGAAGATTTTTGGGGATACGCCCATTTCGGTATTCTCATTTTTTCAAAATACCCGATCATCAACAAGAAAACAGTTAGTTTTTATCCCCACGATTATAATTCTATTTTTCAGTATATCGATATTGTAAAAGCCGAAGACACGTTCAGGGTTTTTAATATTCACCTGCAGTCTCTGCGTTTTAGCCGGTCTAATTTAAAATATCTTGATAAACCAACAGTTGAGGATGAACACGCTATTACAGAATCTAAAAGTATACTCGGCAAGTTTAAAAGGGGTTTTATAAGACGACAAATACAGGCCGACAGAATACAGGCTGAAATTAAAAAAAGTCCATACCCTGTGATTGTTACAGGCGATTTTAATGATGTACCCAACAGCTACGCCTATCAAATAATAGGCAAGGGATTAAAAAATGCTTTTGTGGAAAAGGGTGGCGGACTGGGCCGTACCTTTAGCGGGCTATCGCCGGTTTTACGGATTGACAATATTTTTGTTGATCACAAAATGGAGGTGCTTCAGTTTCAGCTCATCAAAAAAAAACTAAGCGATCATTTCCCCATTATTGCTGATGTGCAAATGCGTAAAAAGTAATATCTTAGCATACATATGACAGCATACTACTCATACCAATATTTCTGTTGCCCATGCGGCATAGCTTAATATCTTTGTAAAAAATTACATGTACGTTTCTTTCTTAATTAACTTTTTGCCGATGTTTAATAACAAGGCATTGAATTTGAAAAATAAAAAACAGCAAACCGATTTATGTCATTAAAAATATATAATACCCTGTCGAGAGAAAAAGAACTTTTCACACCCCTTACACCCGATCATGTAGGTATGTATGTATGCGGACCAACGGTTTATAGCGATGTGCACCTGGGGAACTGCCGCACATTTATTTCTTTTGATATCATTTACCGTTACCTGGTTTACCTGGGTTATAAGGTGCGTTATGTACGTAATATAACTGATGCCGGGCATTTAGAAGGAGACCGTGATGAAGGGGATGACAAATTCAGCAAACTGGCAAGACTGCAAAAAGTAGAGCCAATGGAAATCGTTCAGAAATACACACTGGGCTTTAGGCATGTTATGCAATTACTGAATAATTTGCCGCCATCTATTGAACCAACGGCTACAGGGCATATTGCCGAGCAAATAGAAATTGCCAAACAGATCTTAAACAATGGCTATGCTTATGAAGTAAATGGCACCATTTATTTTGATGTTGAAAAATATAACAAGGAACAATCTTACGGCATACTTACCAATCGTAAAATGAATGACTTGTTGGAGGGAACCAGAGAACTTGGCGGACAGGATGAAAAACGTGGCAGACTTGACTTTGCATTATGGATAAAAGCCAAGCCGGAACATTTGATGCAATGGCCAAGTCCTTGGGGTATGGGATTTCCGGGCTGGCACATTGAGTGCTCGGCCATGAGTGAAAAATACCTGGGCAAAAAATTTGACATACATGGCGGCGGGATGGATCTGGCAGCCACACATCATACCAATGAAATTGCACAAAGTCAGGCCTGCTATCATACCAGTCCGGCTAATTTTTGGATGCATACCAATATGCTTACGGTTAATGGAACAAGAATGAGCAAATCTTTAGGCAATGGATTTTTACCCGAAGAATTATTTACCGGTAATCATCCGTTATTAGACAAAGCCTATGCACCAATGACCGTGAGGTTTTTTATGTTACAAACACATTATCGCAGTACACTCGATTTTAGCAATGAAGCTTTGCAGGCATCAGAGAAAGGGTTGAAAAGATTATGGGACGCTTATGAAGTGTTGAAACAGTTGGCAGTTGGCAGTGAGCAGTTGGCAATTGATGCAGAACTGGATGCTAAAGTAAATAAACTTGTAAATGAGTTTGATGAATTTATGAATGACGACTTTAACACCGCAAAAGTGTTGGGCAGTATGTTTGAACTGGTACCGGTTATTAATTCGATAAAAGACGGGTTGATCAAGGCCGATGCCATGTCAGCTTCAACATTAGCGTTGCTGCAACAAAAATTTAAGGCGTATTTGGAAGACATTTTCGGTTTACAAAACAGCGCTGCTAATAACGACACACTCAATGGCGTAATGGATCTGCTGATTGAGATCAGAAAAGAATCAAAAACCAAAAGAGATTTTGCAACCAGCGATAAAATAAGAAACCAGCTGGCGACTATCGGTATTAACTTAAAGGATGAGAAAGGCGGAGAGATGAGTTGGGGTATTAACTAACAGGGTAATTTTAATATTTATGAAAAGCTGTTTAATTATGAAAAGCTTTTTTTATTTAAAGCTTTAACGATTATACTGTTTTAGAATTTTTTAACAAAAGTGATGAACAAAAATTATTTCTTTTCTGTTTAATTAAAACACTAAAAAATTAAACAAAATGAAATCAACGATCAAAAGTTTCTTACTTGTAGCCATATCTGGCGCAATTATAAGTTTAACATCTTGCAATAAAGATGATGATCCAATTGTAACCAATACTATCACTGATGTAGTGGTGAATTCTGCTAGCTTCAGTGTATTGGAAGAAGCAGTAGTAAAAGCCAATCTGACTTCAACATTAAGTGGCGCTGGTCCTTTTACTGTATTTGCGCCGGATAATACCGCTTTTGCCAATGCAGGAATCACTTCGACTAAGGTAGCAACATTAACCTCAACCCAGTTAAGCGATTTATTATTATATCATACCATTGGTTCAAAAATCCTGGCAGCTTCTGTACCTGCAGGTCCTAATGCCAAGGTAATAACAGCTGGCGGCGATTCAGTTTTTGTTACCCGTAACGCTTCAGGAGTTTATGTAAATGGTATTAAAGTTTCCGTTGCAGATATCAATGCAGACAACGGGGTTATTCACCAGTTATCAAAAGCGTTAAACAAGCCATCGGGCAATATAGTAGCTACGGCACAGGCTTCTGGATCTGGTTTAGACTCGCTGGTAAAAGCCATCGTAAGAGCCAATAATGCACCCGGTGGGGATCCTACTTTAATTGCAACATTGAGTTCTGCAACACTTACAGTGTTTGCGCCAACCAATGCGGCATTTACACAGCTTTTAAGCGCACTAACGCTGACTGATATCAATAACATTCCTGTGCCAACTTTGCTGGCCGTATTAAGGTACCATGTTGTAGGTGGCAGGGCTTTTTCATCTGACCTGGCTAATGGAAGTCTGCTTATGCTTGCAGGAGGAAACACTACCATCAATTTAACAAATGGATCAGGCGGTGGTCCAACTATTAAAGGAAATGGCAATGGTGCCAACCTTTCAAATATCGTGGGCACCAACCTGATGTGCCGTAATGGTGTTGTACACGTTATTGACAGGGTTCTGTTACCATAATTTTTTATAAAAATATTTTAATTATTAACGGTGAAATGTTTAAATACATTTCACCGTTTTTCATGTGAGAAAACTTACAGACCTTGAGGTCAAATAATCTGCAATGTATCACATAGCTCATTTATCCAAAGATAAAAAATTAAAAAAAATACTTGATCTGCAGGAACCATTTGTGCTGGTAAAAAGAAAAAATATTTACCTGCATTTATGTTTCTCCATTATGAGTCAGCAACTGAGCACCAAAGTGGCTGATGTTTTTCACCGACGGTTTTTAAATTTATATAATACCAAAAATCCAACAGCAGCTGAAATTACCGCAACGCCATTTGAAACGTTAAGGGGCATTGGTTTAAGTAACGCCAAGGCCAATTATGTATTAAATGTTTGCCGTTTTTTCACCGAAGAAAAAATAACTGATACGGTGCTGTACAAAATGAGCAATGAAGATGCCATAAAATATCTTACCCAGATAAAAGGCGTTGGCCAATGGACTGTGGAAATGATATTGATGTTTACACTTGGCAGGGAAGACGTTTTTGCTGTGGATGACCTGGGTATACAACAGGCCATGTGTAAATTGTATCATATTGAGGCTACCAATAAAAAAATAATGAAAGAGAAAATGCTTACCGTTTCAAAAAAATGGAGTCCTTACAGAACCTACGCCTGCAGGTATTTGTGGGGGTGGAAGGATAATGTTGCAGATCCTAAAAAGTAATAGCAGAAACTATTTCTTCCAGATACTTTTTATCCGTTTCATCAAACTGATCAAGCTCCGCAGCATCCACATCCAACACACCAATCACTTCTCCGTTTTTAATGAGCGGTATAACAATTTCTGATTTTGATAAACTGCTGCAGGCAATATGGCCCGGAAATTTTTCTACATCAGCAACAATTACGGTAGTTGCATGTTGCCAGGCTGCGCCACAAACACCCCTTCCTTTTTTAATTCTGGTGCAGGCAACCGGTCCCTGAAAAGGCCCTAATACCAATTCAAACTTGTCCTCCGAAACTTTAGCGGAGCTGGGTTTTACTAAATAAAAACCAATCCATAGCCAGCCAAACTGTTCTTTAAGTGCTGCACTTACATTGGCCAGGTTGGCAATACAATCAGGTTCGCCATCAAGTAAACCTTTTATTTGCGGGATGAGGGATTGGTAAATTTCTGCTTTACTACCTCCAATAATTTTTAAGCCTTCTGCCATGAGGCAAAGGTACATGCTCTTTGTCGGGCCGGAGAATGAAATATCTAAAATATAAAATATTGCTATCGTTCAGAATGACTGGTAAAAAGATTAAACATTTTTCAAAATCATGTCACTATATGAAGCAGCACAATAATCTTTGGCCTCAATATTAAACAAAGCGGCATATGCATCACATTGTGCCTGTAATTTTTCCTTTCCGATTTTTCCATCTTTATCAATCGCTTCTACTTCTACAAAAGTTCCCAGCCCTTCAACGGTATCAAAATGAAATTTCACATTGTTAATAAAGTAAATCCTTCTATGTTTTTCAACTACCGTTTTTATGCCCAGGGTTTTAATTAGAATGTCTTTAAGTGTTTTATCGGGATGGTGTTGATATAATAAAACATGGCTGGATTTGGCACCTGCAAAATCTTCCCGTTCATAATGTATCAAGGCATTTTCAATATGGCCTTCACGTAATTTTAAACGGCCGCTTATAACATTAAAGTAGGTATCAATCTGGTGATCTTCACCAATGAATTCGGGATTATGCTGTTGCAGCAACGTTTCCAATTCCGCAAGTTTATTTGTAGCGGCTTTAAATTCTATATTGAGTATTGACATGCCACGAAGGTATAAAACCATTGGTTGAAACAGGATGAAAAATAATCTACCCGAAAATTATTTTTATCCAGAAATTAATTCTTTATTCGTGTGATAATAAAATACCATAATGGCCTTACAACAAATTCCGCTTAAAAAAAGACCGCTTGATTATGCCCTGATCGTGTTCTTTATTATCAATTTTATTTTTATAACCTACATGATAGATATTGAGCAGTTGGTAATTGCCGATACCACTAATTTTCAATATCCGGCATGGCCACCCAAATGGCTGGTTAACCTGGTGCATTGGTATGGTAAGAATTTTGATCCGGTGTTAATGGCTCGTCCGGCCTGGTGGCGGGCAACAATCTGGATTGACAGTTTATTTTTTGGCCCGTTTTATCTGGTAGCCATTTATGCTTTTATAAAAGGAAAAAATTGGATTCGTTTCGGCGCCATCATCTGGGCCTCTGTCATGCTCACCAATGTAACCATCATATTGTTTGAAGAAATAAACGGACAGCACGCCACGCCTGAATTGGCCAGGGTGTTAATGGCCAATGCGGCCTGGGTTATTTTTCCGGTAATTGTTTTGTTTCGGATGTGGAGATCGGTGCATCCGTTTTCCGAAGAGGTAAATGACAGTATCAGCTGATTCAAATATTGTTTACACCGCGGTTAAGTTAAATTTTATGCTGAAGAAATTCCGGCAACAAAATTTTCAAAACAATAAGCCGAAGGCTTACTGAGTGATTTTGATTGATGTATATCCAGCAAAGATTCATGAATTGAACGAAGCGGCTCGGCCGATACAGCCAATGTATTTTTCCAGTCGAATTTTTTTTCGGCGGGATGTTGCTGCTGATAGTATTCAACAGCCAGTTGCATTAACCGCATCCGGTTGTACATCTGTTCAACGGTATAGATATTTTCATTTACGGCCTGTGTTACCGAAAGGAATTCAAAATATAAAACCCTTCTTATTGGGTTGTGTTGCATAGCCCCCGAACTGTGTGCCAGCATCATGTCGTGTATAAGTATATCACCGGCTTTAACAGGCACTTCAATAAAAGGCTCGTGTTGTAATGTGCAGATATCTTTTCCGCTGGTATGGCTTTCGGGTACCACCCGCAAGGCGCCATCATTTGCATCGGCATCATCTAAATAAATACCCATGGTAAAACAGTTGCCGGTACGTCCGTTTAGTATATCCTGATGCCATAGCACTTCAAAAGGATTACCAAGCATTTTAATTACAGCAAACTCCTGGATCAAAAAAAAATCGGGGCCACAAATAGCCTCTGCTATTTCTAAAATACAAGGAGCCCCTAAAAGTTCAAGACAGGTATGGTTGCTGCTTTTAAATAGATGTTCGAGATTGCAGATATAGCTTTTGCCATTTACAGTGTTAGCCACTCTGTTTTCTTCATAGTTATCATACATCTGTTCGTGAAAAAAAAATCGTAATTGTTGTAATAAAGGCCCCGTAATGGCTTGTGGAATTACCGCATACCCTTTTTGTAAAAATGAATCAAGTTGCGATTGGCTCAGTGTGGATGTAACCATATTTATAGTCGGTATTAAGGCCTTAAATATATTTAATAAAACGGTGACTTTATAAAAAAACCGTCCCGATATTGGCGGGACGGTTTTTAAGTTCTTTACAAAAAGGTTACCTCACCAACTTCAATTCGTCAATAATATTTTTAGCACCACCTAATTTATCAATGCACCAAAGTACATAACGCACATCCACATTAATGGTGCGATTAAGGTCTTTGTCAAAAGCAATTTTATGGCTAAGGGCTTCATAATTGCCATCAAAGGCAAGCCCAATTAAATTGCCGCTGCCATCTATAACCGGACTTCCCGAGTTACCACCGGTAATATCATTGGTGGTAATAAAACCAACAACCAGATCATTGGTACGCTTGTCCATGTATTGACCAAAATCTTTTTTCTTTAACAGTTCAATTTGCTTGGCAGGCAAATCAAATTCATAATCGCCGGCAACATATTTTTCCAATACACCCTTGCTGGTAGTTACATAATCATAAAATAC
>CANKNL010000124.1 GCA_947483345.1 Chitinophagaceae bacterium
AAAAATTCAAACTGGGCAAATGTATGTGCCCCGTCAACCAACACATCAATATTCATTTTCTTTGCTTCATCTGCAATTTTTCGTACAGGCATTTTCTGGCCAATCCAGTTTATCATATGTGTTATTTGTACCAGTTTAGTTTTTGCCGTAAACACATCCGTATATTTTTTTACCAGGTCATTTTCATCTTCGCTGGGCAAATCCAGATTTACCCAAACCAGTTTTATACCTTCTCTTTTCTCTCTTTGCCGCCAGGCGCCAATCATATTTGGATAATCTTGTTTGGTAAGCACCACTTCATCTCCCGGTTTTAAATCAATGCCAAATATCACCGTTTCTAAAGCCTCGGAGGCATTGCGGTGCATGGCAATTTCTTCGGCACTACAACCGGCCAATTGGGCCAGGTTTTTACGAAGCTGTTCTCTGCCTGCATCAACAATGCGCCACATAAAATAGCTCGGGGCCTGATTGCTGATGTCGTAATTTGTCTTCATCGCATCGGCAACCGATTTTGGTGCTGGGGCAACGCCGCCATTATTTAAATTAATAAAATTAGGTGCTATGGTATAGGATTGCTGAACATAATGCCAGAAGTCTTCATCAGTTGCCAAATCTTCGGGTGAAATTGAGTCCACATTTTTTAAAGCCAATTGCAGATCCTTACTCCAGACTGGTTGAAACAGATTGGCTGTTAGGGCCGAAGCAGATAAAAAGCCCATTTTATGCAGAAAAGACCGACGATTACTCATGTATGTGAATTTAGTTACGATTGTTACTGAATACAATGTACAAATTTTGTTTTTTGTAAAGCAAGATGATTTTGGTAATTTCCCTTTTATGATAAATCAAAATTAGAAACTCAAAAATCAAAAAGTGTTGGCACTGACTGATTTTGACTTTTGCTTTTTGACTTTTTAATTACCGAAATACCAAACTGTTCTATTTATGAAGATTATTGAAATTAAAGTTTTAAAGGGACCTAACTACTGGAGTGTACGCCGTACTAAGCTGATACAGATGAAACTGGATCTGGAAGAAAAAGAAAAAATGCCAACCAATGCCATACCCGGTTTTAGGGAACGGCTGGAATCCATGATTCCTTCATTAATTGAACACCGATGCAGTGTAGGTAAGCCGGGTGGTTTTTTTGAACGGGTAGATGAAGGTACCTGGATGGGTCATGTGATTGAACATATTGCACTGGAAATACAAACTTTAGCAGGTATGGATACCGGCTTTGGCCGCACAAGAGGAACCGGCAAAGATGGCGAATACTATGTTTGTTTTAGTTATATGGAAGAAGATGCAGGTATTTATGCTGCCAAGGCTGCAGTAAAAATTGCACATGCATTAATTTTTGAAGAACCCTATGATCTGGATACAGATATTCAGCAATTAAGAGAGATACGCGAAGATACCAGACTCGGTCCCAGTACAGGTTGCATAGTAGATGAAGCCGCCAAAAGAGGTATTCCCTATATTCGGTTAAATAAACATTCACTGGTACAGTTGGGTTATGGCGTGCATCAAAAAAGAATAAGGGCCACCATTGCCAGCACTACCGGCAATATTGCCGTTGATATCGCCTGTGATAAAGAAGAAACTAAAAATTTATTGGATGCTGCCGAAATTCCGGTACCCAAAGGTGATGTGGTTAGAACGGAAGAAGGATTGCAAGCTGTTATTGATAAAATAGGTTACCCCATTGTTATTAAACCAATTGATGGCAACCATGGTAAAGGCAACACTACCAATATCATTAACTGGGAACAGGCCTTAAAAGCCTTAGCAGCAGCAAAAGAATACGGGCGCAGTGTAATAGTTGAAAAATATATTACCGGTTTTGATTTCAGGATACTGGTCATTAATTATAAATTTATTTGTGCAGCCTTACGCACACCTGCGGCTGTAACCGGTGATGGGAAAAATACGATCCAGTATTTGCTTGACGAAGTAAATAAAGACCCAAGACGTGGTTATGGACATGAAAAAGTATTAACCCAGATTACCATTGACCAGTTTACACAAAAAATGCTGGATGATATTGGCTATACATTAGAAACCATTCCCAAAAAAAATGAATTGGTATTATTAAAACCTACGGCCAATCTTTCTACGGGTGGTACCAGCACCGATGTTACCGATGAGGTACATCCGGCCAACATCATTATGTGTGAGCGGATAGCCAAAATTATTGGACTGGATATTTGTGGTATTGATATTATGGTGAATGATTTAAGATCGCCGGTAAAAGAAAATGGCGGTGCCATTTTGGAAGTAAATGCAGCACCGGGCTTTCGTATGCATATAGATCCTTCGGTTGGTTTACCGCGTAACGTGGCTGAACCAGTTGTTGATATGCTTTTTCCAAAAGGCAGCGCCGGTAATATCCCCATCATAGCTATTACAGGAACAAATGGCAAAACAACCACTACCCGTTTAACTGCGCATATTGTAAAAACAGCCGGCTATAAAGTGGGCTACACCACCAGCGATGGTGTTTATATTCAAAACCAATTGATGATGAAAGGCGATTGTACCGGACCGGTATCTTCTACTTTTGTTTTAAAAGACCCCACTGTAGATTTTGCTGTACTTGAATGTGCCAGAGGCGGAATTTTAAAAAGCGGACTGGCTTTTCAGAATTGCGATGTTGCCATTGTTACCAATATCAGTGCCGATCATATTGGTTTGGGTGGTATTGATTCGATGGAGCAGATGGCAAAAGTAAAAGCGGTGGTTCCCGAAACAGTCTTTAAACATGGCTATGCCATTTTAAATGCCGAAGATGACCTGGTGTATGCGATGCGGGATGGGCTGACCTGTAATATTGCTTATTTTAGTATGGATGAAAATAACCCCAGAATAAAAAAGCATTGCAAAGCCGGCGGATATGCGGCCGTGTTTGAAAATGGATACATCACCATCATGAAAGGGACCTGGAAAATAAGGGTGATTAAGGTCAATGATGTACCGTTAACCTATGGAGGCAAAGCCGTACATAATATTATGAACTGCCTGCCGGCAGTTTTAAGTACTTATTTTTGGCGCAATATCGAAATTGAAGATATCAGGCTGGCCTTACAAACCTTTATTCCTTCATCTACGCAAACCCCGGGAAGACTGAATTTGTTTCAGTTTAAGCATTTTCAGTTTTTGGTTGATTTTGCCCATAATCCTGCCGGACTGGAATTACTCTGTGATTTTGTAAGCAAACTTGAAGGTGAACCTAAAGTGGGTATCATCAGCGGCACCGGCGACAGAAGAGATGAAGACATAAAAGAATTAGGCAGAATTTCGGGCAGACATTTTGATGAGATCATCATCCGCCAGGATAAACACCTGCGTGGACGCACAGCAGAAGAAATTGTTCAATTGCTGGTGGATGGTATTAATGAAACAAAAACCAAGGCTATTCCCATAGACATCATTTATAATGAAAAGGAAGCCATCATGCATGCCTATAATACCGCAAAGCCAGGATCATTAATTACCATTATGTGTGATGTGGTAACTGAGGCATTAGATTTGATTAAAGGATTAAAGGAAGAGGAAGATGCAGTATAGTGCTACATTGCATTATGCACAAACTAAAATATCAAAACATACTAAAAAATTCGTTTAATTCATCTGATCTATTTTTTCCTGTAAAGACACCGCATTTTTTGAGTTTAAAACTTTAAGTTCATTCACCATCTGCTGTGCTTTTATTTTATTATTTTGGCGTATGAACAGAAGGCCAAGATAATAACGGCTGTTCTCGTTCTTATTGTTAAGATCAATCGCTTTCTTAAAGCTTGCTTCTGCCAGTTGGTCTTCCTCAATCTTATAATAACTATACCCAAGCTCAACAAAAGCAACAACATAATTTAGATCAACCTGTATCGCTTTTTTTAAATACGGTATTGCTTCATTGTATTTTGCCAAACTATTAAGGCAATATCCAACGCCATAATTGGCTTTGCGTTCATCGGGATTTATTTCAAGGGCTTTATTGTACCAGTTCATTGACTCTTTCATATCCTTTTTATTATCCCGGTAAACTTCTCCAATACCGTTATAAGCTATATGGCTTTTAGGGGCAACTTCTATTGCTTTTTTGAAGTATGTTATAGCGTCATCATTCTGCTTCAGCTTACTGCATGCAAAACCTATCTCCAGATAAGTATTTAAATAATCCTGTTTATATTCAAGCGATTTAAACAGGCTGTTTTTTGCATATTCGTACTGGTTGAGCCCATTATGGCAATATCCCTTACGGTACCAGTACAGGTAATTTTCAATAAACTTTCCTTTCGATTCTTCAGCAGCTTCATATTTGACAAAATACATCAGTGCATTTTCTTTTTCCATTTTATCATAAGCAATATATCCCAGCTGTTTATAAGCAAGCCCATAATCAGGTTTTAGCTTAATAACTTTGTTGTATGCATGTATAGCAGAATCTGACAGGCCTGTTTTTTCAAAAGCATAACCCAGTTCAAAAAACAACTTGGGTATATTAGACCATTCAACCCTCACTTTCCTCAATGTTTCAATTGCGCCCGAATAATCTTTCAAGTCATTCTGGCACCACCCTATTCCGTAAAGTGCTTCAGTAAATCCAGGTTTAAGCTGCACTGCTTTTTTAAATTTATCAATTGCGGCACTGCTCTTTCCTACCTCTTTTAATTTTATGCCTTCGTTATATAAACTGGTGGCATCCTGAGCATTTACTAAAGCAGACGTAAAAATGAATATTGTAAATATTTTAATCCAGTGCATATGTTTTTCCATTAAAATTAAAGATATGGGTTAAATTAGACTTATCCGACTACGGGGTATTTAACCTCGGGGCTGTTAATTGCCTTTAAAAATACATTTGGCACAATTTTTTACAACCCTTATTTTTGCACTCCCGATAAAAAATTGAGGTGGTAATCTTGGGTTATGGTGTAAAGGTAGCACAACAGATTTTGATTCTGTTTGTCAAGGTTCGAATCCTTGTAACCCAACAAAAGGAACTGAGCAATCGGTTCCTTTTTTGTTTTGGCAAAGCGTTCAAAAGGGGAATTCACTTTTTCAGCGCTCTTCCTCTTTTGGCCTCCCTTAGCCGATTTTTACTTAATCACTTCTGCAATCACCTTCCCCACACTTCCACTCGGCATTTGTATCTGCAACATGGCCGCCAGAGTTGGTGCAATATCTGTCATATACACTTCACGGTTGCTTTTGCCTGGTTTAATCTTCCAGCCAAACCAAACCAATGGAATATGAGCATCGTACGGGTTCCATAAACCATGGGTGGTACCTTTATTTCCACCATCAAAATAACCGGGCATAAAAGTAAATTGAATATCGCCACTGCGTTTGGGATTATACCCGTTTTTCATCATTTCCTTTTGTGGCTGTGGCAATGCTGTTTGTTCAACATCCTCGGTTACAAATGCGGTAACAATATAGGGTTTTTGTTTTAGTGTTTTGATCAATAATTTTTTGATAGCATCCAAATCTTTCCCCTGCCTTTCTATTGAATCTGTGTTGAGATAAATCTGGTAATTCATGATTGCCAGAACGGCTTTTTTTATCCCGAAATTCGTTTCAACTATTTGATTCAATTCGTTTGCAATGCCTGATTCACTAACGGTTCCACCAGGTATACGATGTTCCTGTAAAAACCCCGGAATATGCGCCACGCCATGATCGGCGGTTAAAAAGAAAAGATAATTGCCAACCCCAAATTTTAAATCGAGATAGGTTAAAAAATCGGCAATGTCTTTATCAAGCCTTAAATAAGTATCTTCAATTTCAATTGAGTTTGGCCCAAAATTATGGCCAATGTAGTCGGTAGAAGAAATACTCACTGCCAAAAAATCTGTAACGGATCCCGTTCCCAAACCTTCGTTAGTGATGGCCATTTTAGCAAAATCAAGGGTGTACGTATTTGCAAAAGGAGTTGTTTTAAAAGATGCGTATTTATCTGCAGCACCAATAGCAGAAAGTTTATGCGGAAAAACCACGCCTTTTTCGCCCTTAATATTATTTTCATATGATTTATCATCGGCTGTACTTAAATCATATTTATTCATTGGTAACAAGGGGTTCCAGTCTTTGCTCATGTAATCTGCAGGATAATCTTTGTCATTAAAATTGTCAACCCATTGAGGTAATTTACTCATGTAGTATGAACTGCTTATCCACTTACCCGGCTTATCATCGTACCAATAAGCTGCATTTGCGCTATGCCCAGCGGGTAAAATGGCTCCCCGGTCTTTTAATGCAATACCAATTACCCGGCTTTTAAAATTGTTACTCAGGCGCAGTTCGTCGGTAATGGTTGTGGTCCATAAATTCTTCGGACTCATAAAACCAGCTTTGGTATTACTGCCTACAGTTGTAGCAGTTGAATCATCAGTACAGTAAACAGAACTGCCAGTCGTTTTATCAAACCAGTTATTACCTACCACACCATTGATAGCCGGTACACTGCCCGTGTAAACACAACTATGCCCAACTGCCGTATATGTTGGCACATAAGGTATCATGGCATTGTCGTTACTGAAACCCTGTTTTAACAGGCGCTTAAAACCATTGGCACCGTACAGATCTCCGTATTTGTATAAAAAATCCCAACGCATCTGATCAACAACCAACCCGACAACTATTTTGGGTTTTGCTGCTTGTGCAAACCCAACAGTAGTTAAAAAACAAAAAAGTAGAATAAAAGATAATTTATAACGCATATTAATCTGTTTTGACAAAGATACCTGTTAAGATATTAAATATTACCAAACAGCAAGTCATGCTATTGTTATGCATTTTGCATGCAATGCCTTAAATTTGCAGCCTCACCCCAATTCCTGTTCACTGGATGTTTTAGGGCAGGACTTACCGGTGGGAATGTTCTGAAAAAATAGTGACGTTAGCTGCCAGGGCTGACAAAATCTTAAATCGTAAATCTAAAATCTAAACTACGCATGGATGTTTTTGAAAAATTAGTAAAAGATGGTGGGCCAATTGGGCAGCACATGGACAGAGCCCATGGCTATTTCACTTTTCCGAAATTAGAAGGAGAACTGGGACCAAGAATGAAATTCAGGGGAAAGGATATGATAGTATGGAGCCTGAATAATTACCTGGGCCTTGTTAATCATCCCGAAGTACGAAAAGCAGATACTGAAGCCGCAGCCAAATATGGATTAGGTAATCCCATGGGTGCCAGAATGATGAGTGGAAATACGCCGCAACATGAAGAGCTGGAAAAAGTGCTCAGCCAGTTTGTGGATCGTGAAGATACCATGCTTTTAAATTTTGGTTACCAGGGTATCATGAGTTGTATTGATGCATTGGTAAACCGCCGCGATGTGATTGTTTATGATGCCGAAGCGCATGCTTGTTTAGTTGATGGCGTTAGACTACACATGGGCAACCGGTATGCCTTTAAACACAATGATATTGATGATTGCGAAAAACAATTAAAACGTGCCACAGAACTGGCATCAAAAAACGGCGGTGGTATTTTACTCATCACCGAAGGCGTTTTTGGCATGGATGGTGAACAAGGTATTTTAAAAGAAATTTGTGAGCTAAAGAAAAGCTATGAATTCCGCATTTTAATTGATGATGCGCATGGCTTTGGTTATATGGGACCAACCGGTGCGGGTGCCGATGCAGCACAGGGTTGTCAGAAAGATATAGACCTGTATTTTTCATCAATGGTAAAAAGCCTGGGTAGTCTTGGCGGATTCATTTGCGGTCCTAAAGCGGTAATAAAATATTTACGTTATAATACCCGTTCCCAAATATTTGCCAAAAGCATGCCCCTGATGGTGGTTGAAGGCATGCTGAAAAGAATGGACATGATTAAGACCATGCCCGAACTGAGAGAAAAATTATGGCATAATGTAGCTCGTTTGCAAAACGGCTTAAAAGAAAGGGGTTTTGATATTGGCAATACCAACAGCCCGGTTACACCTATTTATATGAAAGGCGATGTGCCTGAAGCCACACAAATGGTGATGGACCTGCGGGAGAATTATCATATATTTTGTTCTATTGTGGTTTACCCTGTTATTCCAAAAGGCGATATCATTTATCGGCTTATTCCTACAGCATCGCACAGTGATGCTGATATTGATGAAACACTGAAAGCATTTGAAGAAACAAAAAAGAAATTGGATGCCGGTGTTTATAAAGCGGTTGACATACCGGATATGGCAGAGGTGAATTAAGGAAAGCCCTTTTTACAAATTAACCCCTTGTGGCAAATTCTAATGAACACGTCACAAGGGGTATTATTTTGAACACGACAAAAAGGTGTTATATTGAACACGACAAAAGGCGTGTTATATTGAACACGCCAAAATGGGTGTTATATTGAACACGCCAAAATGGGTGTTATATTGAACACGACAAAAGGGTGTTATATTGAACACGCCAAAAGGCGTGTTCCTACTTATTTACATTTATTTAAACCTTCATTAGCAGACGC
>CANKNL010000125.1 GCA_947483345.1 Chitinophagaceae bacterium
AAAATGAAGCATATAAAAATAAAAATATTGGGGATACTGCTCACAAGCAGCATACTGATCTCCTGTAATAAATGGGTAGATTATAATCCAAAAGATGACTTTAGGATCACCGATCAGGAATATTTGAAATCTGAAGGCGATTATCGGTCTATGGTAATTGGTGTTTATTCACCTTTACAATGGCTTAACCAGATTGTACCTGTGGGGGATATCATCACCGATAATTCGGTTACAGGTGGCGAAAGTGCATCAGATGTACTGTCATTACAGCAAATAGATGATTTTACACACAGTTCTGTAAACTCAACGTTATCAGATTTGTGGCAGTCTAGTTATGAAGGCATTAACAGGGCCAATTATTTGCATCAATACAAGGAAAAAAATCTGGCAGGACAAGCAATAACCTTTCCCGGCAAAGATGCATTATATGGCGAAGTCTATTTTTCTAGGGCTTATTATTATTTTACACTTACCAAATTGTTTGGTGGGGTGCCATTATTTACCGAAAAAAGATTAACGCTGGCCGAATCAAGAACTTTAACGAGAGCATCTCAGGCTGATGTTTATAAACAAATTGAAGCCGATCTGGTAAGTGCAATAGCCGTGTTACCAGCTGTACAAATTGAAAAAGGACGGGCTACCAAATATGCTGCACAGGCTTTATTAGGTAAAGTTTATCTGTATCAGAATAAATATGCAGCTGCTGCCAGTATCCTGGAACCCATAATAACTACAGGCCCATATAGCCTGGTATCTGATTTCAATTCCATCTTTTTACCTTCAGGTGAAAATGGACCTGAATCTGTTTTTGAAATTCAATATACCAACGCCACGGCCACTTATGATTGGGGGCACGTAACCCGTGGACAGGGAAATTATGCCGTACAGCAATGTGGTGTACGTGGTTTAAACGGATCAGCAGCTATGCCTTACAGTCCGGGTTGGAGTACTAATTTACCTTCTCAAAATCTGGCTGCCGCTTATACAGCAGGAGATAAAAGAAAAGCCGTAACCGTTTTGGATATAGAAGCATACAAAACGGCTAACCCTGCGCTAAATATTACTTACCAGGTAGCACCTTACCGGAATACCGGATTATACAATCAAAAATATTTACCCCGCAAAGGCGAAACATCGGGACAGATTGAATTAAATTATTCAAATAATTTTCGCACCATTCGTCTTGCAGATGTTATGCTGATGGCTGCTGAGGCATTTAGCAAATCAGCTAATGATGTAAAAGCACAGACGTATTTAAATTTGGTACGTCGCCGTGCATTTGGTGATAATGCCCATGATATTACAGCAACAGGTGCAGCTTTGTATGATGCCATTTTAACAGAGAGAAGACTTGAGCTGGCTATGGAAGGAGAACGCTTTTTTGATCTGGTTAGAACTGGAAAAGCACTTTCTGTATTAGGTCCGTTGGGTTTTGTAGCCGGTAAGCATGAACTGTTTCCGATTCCACAACCCGAAATTTCTGTTTCAGGTTTAACACAAAATCCGGGTTATTAATTTACTAAATAATAAAAATTAACGATTATGAATGCCATTAAATATATCTACAGCGCTTTTCTGATGATCGCCTTATTTGGCAGTTGTCAGAAAATAAAAACAGATGACATCTCATTTGTTGGAACAGCCGCTGCACCTGCTAACCTGTCTGTACTCTTTAATATTACACAGGATAATACAGGCTTGGTAACTATAACACCCAATGGAGAAGGGGCTATCTATTATGATGTGTATTACGGTGATGGAACCGTTACACCGGCCAATTTAAATGCCGGAAAAAATACCACTCATGTGTATACCGAAGGCCTGTTTGATGTTAGAATTGTAGCGCATACTGTTAACGGTAAAACAACAGAATTAATTCAAAAGTTAACCGTTGCCTTTAGGGCTCCCGAAAACTTAGTGGCCAATGTTGCCATTGATGCAGCAAATAATTTTAAAGTGAATGTTTCTGCTACTGCTTTGTATGAAACTTTTTTTAAGGTCTATTTTGGGGATGTACCAAATGAACCTGGTCAATCTTTTTTAGAAGGGCAAACAGTAAGCCATGTTTATGCCGCTGTTGGAACATACACAGTTAGAGTGGTGGCATTAAGTGGAGGAGCGGCAACAACGACTTACACAACTACAGTTACCATTACAGATCCTGTCTTAATTCCAATAACATTTGAGTCTGCTACAGTTAATTATGCCTTTACCAATTTTGGAGGTGCTACGGCAACTAAAATACCAAACCCACAAATGAACGGTATTAATACCACGGCAAATGTTGGCCGCATGGTAAAAAATGCACCTGAAGTTTGGGCTGGAGCTTTGTTAACCGTAGGTGGCAACATCGATTTTTCGGCTAACAAGGTTTTCCGTATGAAAGTTTTTTCTCCAAGGGTAGGAGCTAAAGTTTTATTAAAGGTGGAAAACCTGACCAACGGTGGAATCTTTTTTGAGAAAGAAGTTACCAGTACTGTTGCCAATGCATGGGAAGACCTGGCATTTGACTTCAGAAGCATCAATACCGGCAATTCATATTCAAAAGTAGTTTTGATATTTGACCTGGGAACAGTGGGTAACGGTTCTGCTAATTTTACCTGGTTGTTCGACGATATCAGACTTACCAACCAAATGCCTGTTGGCTTTCTTACATTGCCTGTTACTTTTGATTTGGCCAATGTAAATTATGAGGTTACCGATTTTGGTGGTAATGTGAGTGTACCGGCAACTGACCCTACCAACGGAGCAAATAATGTAAAGATGACAACCAAAACCGGTGGTGCTCAAACCTGGGCTGGTAGCACAATAGGAGCAGGCTTTACATCGGCTATTCCTTTTACTGCAACAAAAACGCAAATGAGCATCAGGGTATATTCACCTGCAGCAGGTTTACGTGTACGTTTAAAAGTAGAGGATCGTACAAACAATACACGTTCAGTTGAAACCGAAGCTATGACACAGGCAGCCAATACTTGGGAAACCCTCGTATTTGATTTCGCCACACCGTCTATCGGCACAGCATCTATGAACCTTGCATGGACTTATGATATGGCATCTGTATTTTTTGATTTTGGTAATAATGGAACAGGAAGTGTTTTCTATTGGGATGATGTGACCTTCCTGGCTACAAATGTTATACCCAATTACCTGACACTACCCCTCGATTTTCAATCAACCACTTATCCTTATCCTTTTGTAAATTTTGGTGGTGCAACAGCAACGGTTGTTAACAATCCAAATCCATCAGGTATCAATACCAGTACCAAGGTTGGTAAAATGGTAAAAGGTGCACCGGAAGTTTGGGCCGGCAGTTTTATAGACCTGGTAAACCCTATCAATTTTACGGTATTAAGAACTTTTAAAGTAAAAGTATTTTCCCCACGGGTAGGAGCGAAATTGTTGTTGAAAGTAGAAAATACAACCAACGGAGGACAGAATTATGAAAAAGAAGCTACCACTACCGTTGCGAATGCATGGGAGGAGTTAACCTTTGATTATACAGCTATTCCTTTTGGTTTTTACTCAAGGGTGGTATTGATATTTGACCTGGGTACTGCTGGTGACGGATCAGCAAACTTTACCTTTTATTTTGATGACATCAGACTTAATTAATTAAAAAAAATAAAATTATGCTAACGAATAACAAATCATTCCTTATTCTTTTTCTGATTGCCCTTGTTGGTATCAGTTCATGCAAAAAGGCTGAGTATAACTTTGGTGATATTATCACACCATCCGGTCTTGCACTTACAACAGTCATTCAGGGTTTGGATGCAGGCAATCCATTTGGTAATGGAACAGGTAAAGTAAACATTGCAGTAACAGCTGCACATGCCATAACCTATAAAATAGATTTTGGTGACGGAACAGCGCCATTAATGGTTCCATCGGGCGTTATTGATTACAGGTATGGTAATCCGGGTACTACAGAATTTACCATTACTGTAAACGCCATTGGTACAGCGGGCGTGATGTCTACCATTAGTAAAAAAATAAAAGTATTTGTAAATTTCGTTATCCCTGCAACGATTTTACAAAACTTAACTAACAATTCATCTAAGGTTTGGATTACGGATCATGATGCACCTGGCCATTTTGGGGTTGGACCAAATGATCAGTTTTCGCCAATCTGGTATTCGGCTTCGCCAAATTCAAGAGAAGCCTGTGCTTATGATGATGATATTACTTTTTCAAAAGATGCCAATGATAATGTAAAATTATCTATCGATAATAAAGGGGCTTCTTTTTCAATTGGAGCTGCTACCGCATTTTATGGTTTTAGCGGTGGAGATGGATGTTATGCCATCAGTACTGGTGGAATCAGATCGCTCATATTTATGAACGCAACTTCCAATTCAACACCGGCTCAGTCTACAAGAATTCAATTTACTGTTCCGGGAAATGGGATCATTAATTTTGGCACCGGGGGCACTACTTATGAGATTTTATCAATAACTGATACACAAGTTCATTTGCGTAATATTGGTGCTGATGGAAACTCATGGTATCAGAAACTAATTAAAAAATAAATAAGATGAATTTAGTAAAACATGTAGTCAGCCTGTTTTTTTTATTTATTATTTTGATAAGTTGTAGTAAAGGAAGTGCAAGCAATGATAATACACAAACGGCCCCATCAAACCTGGTAGTCACTGCAACGCCCAGCATAGATGGAAGCGGTAATGTAAGTTTTGCAGCTTCTGCCAGCAATGCGGTTACTTATATTTATGAATATGGCAATGGTATTATAGAAACAGTTGCGGCTGGTGTTGTTACCTATCGCTACACTACAGCAGGTAATATTACCTACACGGTAATTGTTACCGCAAAAAGTAGTTCGGGTGCCAGTATCAGTAAATCAATACAAGTAACGGTTAATGTGGTGCCTTCAGCGCCCATACTGGTTTTTTCAGATGATTTTAATGTAAATGGAACGCCCGATGCAGGCAAATGGGGTTATGATATTGGTACCGGCAGTGGAGGTTGGGGTAATAATGAATTACAGTATTATACAAGTAGGCCCGAGAATGTGATAGTAGCCGGCGGTGTTTTAAAGATCATCGCGCTTAAGGAGAACTATTTGGGCAGCGCCTATACATCGGCCCGATTATTAAGTAAAGGGAAATATTCGTTTAAATACGGCAGGATAGAGGTAAGGGCTAAATTTCCAACGGGTGTTGGTACCTGGCCCGCAGCCTGGATGCTGGGTGATAATATAGGTAGCGTTGGTTGGCCAGCTTGTGGCGAAACAGATATTGTAGAGCATTTAGGACGCGATCTGAATAAAATCTATGGTACTCTGCATTATCCTGGCCATTCGGGCGGAAATGCTAATGGGAATACCATTATTATTCCAGATGCGACTACGGCTTTTCATACCTACTCGGTTGATTGGTCATCAACAGCTATTAAAATTTATGTTGATGCACAGTTGTATCATACAGTGGCCAATTCAGCATCTTTACCATTTAATCAAAACTTTTTTATTTTATTAAATATGGCCATGGGTGGCAATTTTGGTGGTGCAATAGATCCGGCATTTACTACAGCAACCCTTGAAATTGATTATGTAAGAGTGTATCAATAAAATTCTGAAATGTGGATTGCCAGATGAGTTAGTATAAGCAGTTAGTTTTCTCATATAGCAATCGTTATTAAGCGGATCGTATTCACTTGTCTAAGTTTATACTTCCGCTTTTTTAATTTTTTACAATTAAAATAAAAAAAATGAAACACAATAAAATAGTAATGACATTTTTTATTTGCATTTCAACAAGTCTAAATTTAAAGGCCCAAAAACCGGCAGTTGAATTGTCTGTTGAAACTAAAATAGAAGCGCTAATAAAGAAAATGACACTGGAAGAAAAAGTATATATGATCCATGCTAATTCTTCATTTACATCGGGAGGTGTAAAGCGTCTTGGAATACCGGAATTGGTTACTTCAGATGGACCGCATGGAGTAAGACCAGAATTTGGAAGGGATTGGAACCTGGATAATAATTCACTGGATTCCGGCACCTATTTACCAACGGGTATTTGTCTGGCAGCCACCTGGAATTCTGAGCTGGGCTATGCATTTGGATCTGTTCTTGGCAGCGAAGCAAATTATCGGGGAAAGGATATCATACTTGGACCAGGTATAAATATTATCCGATCACCTCTCAATGGTAGGAATTTTGAATACCAAAGTGAAGATCCTTTTCTGGTATCTAAAATGGCCGTTGGATATATAAAGGGAGTACAAAGCCAGGGGGTTTCTGCCTGTGTTAAACATTTTATTGCCAATAATCAGGAAACTAAAAGAACCTCAATTGATGTACAGATGAGTGACCGGGCAATGAGGGAAATTTATTTACCAGGGTTTAAGGCTGCAGTTCAACTGGGTGGCGTAAATACAGTTATGGGATCATATAATAAATTTCGTGGACAATGGGCATCTGAAAATAATTTTTTATTAACCCAGATACTTAAAAAAGAATGGGGTTTTAAAGGAATGGTAATGAGCGATTGGGATGCTGTGCATAGTACGGTGCAGGCATTATGGAGTGGACTGGATCTTGAAATGGGGACCGACCTGCACATGTTGCCCAATCCGGATTATAGCAAATTTTTTATGGCCGATTCTGTTTTAAAATTGGTAAAGGCAGGTAAAATACCTGAATATATAATTGATGAAAAAATAAGAAGAAAATTATACATCATGTTTAAAACCAACATGATAGATGGTAAAAGAATAAAAGGACAATACAACACACCTGCACATCAAAAAACAGCTTTACAAGTTGCTTCCGAAGGAATAGTATTGTTAAAAAATAGGGATAAAATATTACCCATCAATAAAACCGAAACTCGGAAAATTGCCGTCATTGGTTATAATGCAGATCGGAAGCAATCTATGGGCGGCGGCAGTTCACAAGTAAGAGCATTTTACGAGATCACAGCACTGCAGGGTATCAGGAATATAGCCGGCAAAACAGAGATTGTGTATGCACCCGGATATGAAATAAAAAGGGATGCCAAAGCAAATCCCGAACTGATAAAAAATGCAGTAAGTATTGCAGCAGCAGCCGATATGGTGATCTATGTAGGTGGCTCTACGCATGGTTATGATTATTCGGTATGGTCAGATAATGCCTACGATGCAGAAGATACAGATAAGCCCGATATGAATCTGCCTTTTGGCCAGGATGAACTCATCATGGCTTTAGTAAAAGCCAATCCCAAATTAGTAGTGGTATTAATGGGTGGAGGGGCTTTGGACATGAATAAATGGCTTGATGAAACGCCTGCTGTTATTCAAAGTTGGTATCCCGGTATGGAGGGAGGTAATGCTTTGGCAAAGATCCTATTTGGTGAGCTTAATCCTTCCGGTAAACTGCCGGTAACCTTTCCAAATAAACTGGCAGATCATCCATCTCAACAAATGGGAGAATACCCCGGTAACCTTGATAAACTTACTGTACATTATTATGATGATATATATGTTGGCTACCGTTATTATGATACTTATAACGTACAACCACAGTTTGCTTTTGGGCATGGTTTATCTTATACCACATTTGAATATGGCAATCTCAAACTGATACCTACAACTGATAAGGTTATCGTTAGTTTTACAATAAAAAATACCGGCGATAAAGCAGGGGCCGAAGTTGCACAGCTGTATATAAAGCCTGGAACATCTCTGTTGCCAAGGCCCGAAAAGGAGTTAAAAGAATTTACAAAAATATTTTTACAGCCAGGAGAATCCAAAACAGTTTCATTTACATTAAATAAAGATGCTTTTATGTATTATAACGATGTGCTTCATGCCTGGGTGATGGATAAAATAAATTATGATATTTTGGTTGGATCTACTTCAAGAGATATCAGAATAAGTGGTAAAATAAAAATGTAGTTCAATTATTGATTAAAGGGGAGATATAGTTTAACCAGGATCAACCATTTTTGAAGAAGCTGTTTATTTAATAGCTTCTTTATTTTGCAATTATCTATTTAACATAATATTAATTATAGGCAATGATTTACTTTAACTAATTGATATCCAGCAAATACAAAATACTTATAACGCATTATTATGTTAATTAAATAGCCTTCCCCGGATATGCCATAACCAAAATAAGAATATTGAAATAAACAATTATTTGCCCTATTTATTATTATAAAAAAATTAAAAACAAACACCGGCAGCAAAATAATTTAATGAGTAAGCAACAAAAACCGGCGAATAAATATTTAGCGGTTCAAGCCCGGCTGGTAAATAGTTATATTTAGTTTCTGCCGTTTCAAGAGGTGTCACCTTTTACTGCAGAAGCCCGTCTGGACTAAGCACGAACACCAACAACAGGAAATCTTATAGTAAAGAGTAAACAAAAACCGGCGATTAAATAAAGGCCGGCAATTGATATATTACTGTGGGTTAGTTTTTATTTTATCATGGTAAGATTAATA
>CANKNL010000126.1 GCA_947483345.1 Chitinophagaceae bacterium
TTCATATAAAAGCGCTGTGTTATTTTCCTGTTGCAATTGCAACAGTTCTTCAAAATGTTCGGCTATCATTTTTTTATTGGCACTGACTACTGATTTGCCTTTTTGCAAAGCTGTTTTTACAATTTCAAAAGCAGCATCTGCATCATCAATCAGTTCCACGACTACATTAATGCTTTCATCATTAAGTATCAGAGATGCATCTGTTGTAAAGTTTTCAGCAGCAATGCTTCTTTTTTTATCTGCATTTTTAATGACAATTTTTTTTATAGATGCCTGCAGGGTGGGAGTGGTATGCAGTACATCATACAGGCCTTTGCCTACTACACCAAAGCCAAAGAGACCGATATGGAGTTGTTTGTTTGACATGATTTATTGGCCCCCTCTATCTCCCCCGATGGGGGAGGAAATAGCGAAGATTGTGTTTTATTTTTTTGCTTAGATAAAAGTTCAATAAAGTTTTAAAAGTACAAGCGTGATTTGGTTGTTCTTTTTTACTTAAAAAGTAAAACAGTACAAACAGCTGTTGCTCATGCAGATCGGCTATGCACTGATGCTTGGCTCAAAATATTTCTTTTCAATTTTGAGTTTAGAAAATGCCTGTTCCAGATCGGCTATAAGATCTTCAACATCTTCCAGTCCAACACTTAAGCGTATCAGGCTATCGGCAACACCAGCAGCCCGGCGCTTTTCAGCAGGAATACTTTTGTGCGTCATTTGTGCAGGATGGCAAAGCAGGCTTTTTACTCCGCCCAAACTTTCGGCCAGTTTAAAATAATTGGTGTTGGTTACAAATGCAGTAGCTTCTTCTTCTGTATCATTTTTTAAAGTGAATGAAACAATCCCGCCAAAACCCTTGCTTTGTTTTTTTGCTATGTCGTGATTAAGATGTGTTTTTAATCCCGGATAAAAAACTTTATCAACGGCAGGATTGGTTTCTAAATATTCTGCCACTGCCTGGGCATTTCGGCTATGCTGTTGCACACGCAGATGTAATGTTTCAATGCCACGGATAACCAGCCAGCTATCAAAAGGAGCAAGGATGGCACCACTTGCATTTTGTATAAATTTAATTTTTTCGCCCAGTTCTTTTTCTTTGGCAACTACCAGTCCGGCGATTAAATCACTATGGCCGCCCAGGTATTTTGTGGCGCTATGAATTACAAGATCAGCTCCCAGCGTGAGAGGCTGTTGTAAGGCTGGCGATGCAAAAGTATTATCCACGCAAAGTAAACACCCATGGGCCTTTGCAGCCTGTGCAATGGCCCGTATATCGCTTACTTTTAAAGTTGGATTGGTTGGTGTTTCCAGCCAGATTAGTTTTGTATTTGGCGTAAGTGCATTAAAAACATTGGCCGCATCTGTTGTATCAACATAGTTTACGGTGATGCCGAATTTTTCGTAAATATGTGTGAAGAGACGGAATGCGCCGCCATAAATATCATCTACTGCTAAAATTTCATCACCGCTTTTTAGCAATTTAACAACAGCATCAATGGCTGCAAGTCCGCTGCCAAAAGCTACACCAACTTCACCTTTTTCTAATTGGGCAATAATGTTTTCCAGTGTGCCTCTTGTGGGATTATTGCTGCGGGCATAATCGTATCCTTTGTTAACGCCAGGGGCATCCTGCACATAGGTACTGGTTTGGTAAATAGGTACACTGAGGGCACCTGTTAATGGGTCTACTGGGATGCTGTGGATCAGTTCTGTAGCGTTGCTCATGGTTCTTGTTTTTAGTTTTTAATTAAATGCTGTTAAACAGGTTCTGTTTAATCACTTAACAAGAGAGCAACCTTACCGGGGGAGCATAAAAAAAGCTCATCCGGTAAATCAGATGAGCTTTAAATATGTTGAAGTATTTTTTGAAGCTTTGAATCTGACTTATCTGTCCAGTTTTAAACTGGTTGGAATTGGCACCTTTTCCTGAATAAATTCGGGATAGGTTGTCAAGGTTTCATCGGGCCATTACCCTCTACCTTTCTTGATAAGTGATATTAAAGAACTGCTGCAAAGATATGGGGGGAAATTTCAAATCACCAAATAAAAAATAAAAAAAAATTGTATAATTAAATTAAAACCTTTGTGGTAAAGGATTGTAGGGGAATGAATTATTTTACATTTTTAGCCATCCACTCAGCTTGTGAATTTGCTGATTGTTCAAAGCTTACCTGTTCTGCAATTTTTTCCTGTCCCTTTATGATTGATTTGGTTACCATGTTATGTTCGATGACCTCCTCTTCTTTCATGCCCATCATTTTCATAATGGGAATTAGTTTATCACTGCCAAAATGTTTAAACAAGGGTTCGTCCAAAGCGCTGTAAACAATAATTTTATCAGCCCCCCAATTTTTAATAAGGTCCAGTTCCTTTGCGTGCAATGGGTAATGTTCAACAAATACCGGTGTTTTATTATCCAGCTTTCCGGTATGGAGGTAATGTGTTTCGGTGATACGGCTTTCATCCAGTTCCTGGAGTTTAAAAAAATCTTTAAACTTAACAGCCGTTTCAGTAAACCAGCAGATGAATAAATAGTCTGATTCTTTCTTAGCTAATTCAGCGCAGGCTTTCATTTTGGCAGATGTAGATATATAAGCTCTGTCAACAAAAACAGGGTTGCCTGCGTCTTCATTTTTAGTTCCAAATAAATTAAATAACATATGTAAAATTGAATAACAAATTTACAGAACAAAATTCCCCTCAACAAATCAACATTTATTTTGTTTGTATCTTTAGCGCAAGTACTACCACATGGCGAAACTAAAAAAGGGTTCTGTTGAAGATATCAGTGATAACAATTTTATTGAAGTATTTGGTGCCCGGGAGCACAATCTCAAAAATATTGATATAAAAATTCCAAAAAATAAACTGGTAGTTTTTACCGGTGTAAGTGGAAGTGGAAAATCTTCGCTTGCCTTTGATACCATTTATAACGAGGGGCAGCGGCGCTATATGGAAAGTTTCAGTGCTTATGCCCGTCAGTTTGTAGGCGATATGGAAAGGCCGGATGTAGATAAGATCACCGGTTTATCGCCGGTCATTTCCATCGAACAAAAAACAACCAACAAAAATCCCCGAAGTACAGTAGGCACCGTTACAGAAATTTATGATTTTTTAAGATTACTGTATGCCAGAGTGGGAGAGGCTTACAGTTATAATACGGGAAAAAGGATGGTGAAGTTTAGTGAAGAAGAGATTGTGAGCAATATGTATGAAAAATTTGAAGGCCAAAAAATCAGTCTGCTGGCGCCATTGGTTAGAGGCCGAAAAGGGCATTACAGAGAACTGTTTGAAGACATTCGTAAAAAGGGATATTTAAAAGTAAGGGTAGATGGGGAAGTGATGGATCTTAAACCAAGAATGCAAATTGATCGTTATAAAATTCATGATATAGAAGTTGTAGTAGACCGATTGGCCGTAACAGATGATATGCGATTCAGGTTGAGTCAGAGTGTTCAAAAAACATTACTGTTGGGTAAAGACCTGATGTTTCTTTTAATTCAGGATACTGAAAAAGTGATACAATACAGTAAACTGTTGATGTGTGATGAAACGGGTATCAGTTATGAAGAACCTTCACCCAATGCATTTTCATTTAACTCGCCTTATGGGGCATGCCCCACCTGTAAAGGCCTTGGCAACGTTTATACCATCGAAATGGAAACGGTGTTACCCGATACCTCTATAAGTGTTGCAGATGGCGGGATTGTTCCTTTGGGTGAAGAGAGAGATGCCAGCGTTTTTCAGCAGGTGGTTACTTTTGCTAAAAAGCATAAGATCAATTTAAACAAGCCCATTAAGGATTTGCCAACAGCACAACTCGATTTACTATTATATGGGGATCAAAACAGCAATCCTGATCTGGAAATGGATTTGAGTGATGATGCCATTCCTGAAGTTTTTACCGGAAGCTATGAAGGTATCATACCGATGCTAAAGCGCTGGTTCAGTTCTTCTCATAGTTCTGACATGCTGCGGAGTTGGGTTGAAAAATTTATGGAACTGGCAGCATGTGGTTCCTGTAAGGGAACAAGATTAAAAAAGGAAAGTTGCTGGTTTAAAATTGATAATAGAAATATTGCTGAGCTGTGTCATTTAAATTTAGATAATCTGGCCGCCTGGTTTGATGGCATTGAATTGCGGTTGAGTGATAAGCAAAATGCCATTGCCAAAGATGTTTTAAAAGAAATAAGAGAACGGCTTCAATTTTTATTGGATGTGGGGCTGACCTACCTTTCTCTAAACCGCCCCTCTAAAAGCCTTAGTGGTGGTGAGTCGCAGCGAATCAGGCTGGCCACTCAAATTGGCTCACAGCTACAAGGGATTACTTATATTTTAGACGAACCAAGTATAGGGTTGCACCAACGGGATAACCAGCGCCTGATTGCGGCATTGCAAAATTTAAGAGATATCGGTAACAGTGTTTTAGTCGTAGAACATGATAAGGATATTATGCTGGCAGCAGATTACTTGGTTGATATTGGACCGAAAGCCGGG
The DNA here is from genome assembly GCA_947483345.1 of Chitinophagaceae bacterium. Taxonomy (GTDB): domain Bacteria; phylum Bacteroidota; class Bacteroidia; order Chitinophagales; family Chitinophagaceae; genus Ferruginibacter. The sequence continues at coordinate 4,495 of CANKNL010000126.1, forward strand.
AAACACGGGGGCGAAATCGTTGCGATGGGAACACCCCAAACCATTTTAAATTCCAACTCCGAAACGGCCCAATATTTATTGGGCACCAAAAGCATTGCAGTACCAAAGGAAAGAAGAACAGGTAATGGAAAGTTTATTGAGTTAAAAGGTGCTACAGGGAATAATTTACGAGACGTTAGTATTAAATTTCCATTGGGGAAATTAATATTGGTAACCGGTGTTAGCGGCAGTGGTAAATCTACTTTGATCAATGAAACGCTGTATCCGTTGATGAGTAAATTCTGTTATAATTCCAAAGCCAATCCTTTGGCCTATGAATCTATAAAAGGGTTGGAGCAAATTGATAAAGTTATTGAGATAGACCAGAGTCCCATTGGCAGAACACCCCGGTCTAATCCGGCAACTTACTGCGGATTTTTTACAGATATCAGAACCTTATTTGCCTTAGTGCCCGAATCAAAAATAAGAGGTTATAAGGCTGGCCGTTTTTCTTTCAATGTCAAAAGCGGCAGATGCGATGTTTGCGAAGGCGGCGGCATGCGTGTTATTGAAATGAATTTTTTACCCGATGTGCATGTGCATTGCGAAAAATGTAATGGCAGGCGATATAACAGAGAAACGCTGGAGATCCGGTATAAAGGGAAATCGATCAGTGATGTGCTGGATATGACGGTAGATGAAGCCGTGGAATTTTTTCAGGCTGTGCCATACATCTATCGAAAAGTAAAAGTATTGCAGGATGTTGGCCTGGGGTATATCACACTTGGACAAAGTGCTGTAACCTTAAGTGGTGGCGAAGCACAGCGGGTTAAACTGTCGACCGAGTTAGGTAAAAAAGATACCGGGAAAACATTTTATATTTTGGATGAGCCTACTACCGGGCTTCATTTTCAGGATATTCAGCATTTGCTGGAAGTGATTAATAAATTGGTCGACAGAGGTAATACCGTATTGATTATTGAACATAATATGGATGTGATAAAAGTAGCGGACCATATTATAGATATTGGCCCAGAAGGTGGCGACGGTGGAGGGCTGGTTTTATTTGAAGGTGTACCTGAGGAGTTGATAAAAGTACAGACAAGCTTTACAGGAAAATATTTACAGGCAGAATTACAATAAAAAAATCCATGTTTGTAAACATGGATTTAAAAATTTAAAAGTGTAAAGGATGTCAACGAAATTTAAAAATTGTGGTTTCAGGGGTTAGCTTAAATATGAAAATACTCATAGCCATCTCCTTGGGGGTAAAACTTCTGTTGTATCACTAAACACTTTTAAAATTCATTTAAATAGTTGAAAGGCCAATATCAAACAAGTTGCTACAACGATCATAGCCTTAACTGATTTAGGATTTAATTGTAAATTGCTACTCATGTTATTGTTTTTAGGTTAATATTTTAGTAAACTACCGGACATCTTGTTTGTCTTGCGGCTCTCCGGGCAAATGAACTTTCATAAATTTCTCCCAGCCGTACACCAAATTTCAAAACCACAGAAAAATAGGTATCTCCGTTTTTATTATCACCCCGTTGAGTGCCTGCCGGATATCTGGTCATGCCCGGATAAATGATACCAATCGTTTTATCTGATAATTTGTAAGCTAAAGTGGCATCTTGTGCAGATAAATATTTTGAATAATTATTTGCATCAATATATTTTTTACTTACATCATCAATGTTATCTGTAAATGTTTTTCTGTATAAAACTTCGGCACTTAAATTGATGCGGTCAGATGCATAATATTTAAGGCCGGCACCTATTGGAATATTTATCTGGGTTAATTTATAAGGTTTGCTATAAGGATATTCAGGCATGCCCTGTCCTTCCAAACGCAGCGGTTGAAGATTGTACCATGTTTTGTCTCCGTTGGCATCTGTTAAGGATCCCTTTGGATTAAAGTGAAAAATACCTATCCCCGCAAGTCCATATGGTCTTAACCTGGGTTCATGATCTGAGCGTCTGTTAAACAGCATGGTAGGAAAAATTTCCAATGCTAAATAACCCTCGTATATCGTTGTCTTAAAATCAAGATTGCGTTGTTTACGCCACAGTTCATTAATGCCTGTTGTATTGATGATGGCATCATTACCTTCAAGATAGGTAACATCTGCTGCTAATCGTATGCCTACCCAGTTTTTAGGATACATAGTTAAATACGCACCCTTCATTAATTTGGTAAACTCAAAATTGATGTCTTTAATATCGTTGGTACCCTTTCCTGAATTACCACCTAAATCGCCTAAAAAGAAACTTGGACCAAAGTTCAATCCCACTTCCCATTTAACTTTTTCACCAAAAAGGAAGGATTGTGCATTTGATTTTGAGAGAATAGTGAAGCAGAACAACAGCAGTAAAGTATGCTTTCCCACAAACTTGTGTAAATAAGGCTTCATTAGAAATCAGATTTAGTCTTTCAATTGTATTTGGATAAATGGTATGGCTTAATAATGATATCCCATAGAAATTTGGGGATGAAATTGGTAAACCACAGCATAAAAACGGGAAACCGCATCAGATATTGCGTCAAATGGCAAATTATTTATTTAAAATCATTTCTATATGAGGTATGCCATCTTCCAGATATTCACTGCTAACTGCTGTAAAACCAAGGGAAGTGTAGAAGGATTTGAGATATAATTGTGCACCAATCTTAATTTGAGTACAGTTAAATTCATTGAAACTGAGGCTGATACTTTCTGTCATAAGTTTAAAACCTAACCCTTTTCCACGGTATAGGGGAGAAATCACTACACGGCCAATGCTGGCTTCGGCATACGAAATGCCCGGTGGAATGATACGGGTATAGGCCACCAAAAGATCTCCATCCCATCCGCAAAGATGGTTGGCATGTTGATCTTTGCCATCAGCATCCTGGTATGCACAGTTTTGTTCTACTACAAAAACGTCGTTTCTTAACTGCAAAATGGCATATATTTCTGTTGCAGTAAGTTCTTGAAATTTTTTAAAACTCCATTTTAAGGGCATGTGTCAATTTTTGGGTCAGTTATAATACCTGATTGGTCAAGGTTATCCTTTAAGCTGTTGGTAAAACATATACAAAATAGGATACCGTATTTTTACAGTGCCTGGTTTGTATTCTCCATTTTAAAGAACATCACATCTGCAATAGATTTTGCCCGTGTTTTTGCCAGAGTCGCTTTTTCCCCTTCAAATAAATCGTCTACTGCTATATTAAATAAAAGCAGCCAGCTGGTAAAATATTTTTTTTGCAGAGGTACTTTCTTATTTAAAATGAAATGTGCATCCATCGCATTATTCTTATAAACCGGGTGGTCTAATAAAATGGTTTCCCAAAAATCAACGATCAGTGGAATATGTTTTTCCCAGTTCATCTGTACTAGCTCAGTAAAAATAAAGCCAATTGTTTTATCTGCTTTTACGGTGTCGTAAAAATTAGCTATAAATTTTTCTATATCAGCTCTGGTTTTAATATCGGGTTTCATTTTATTGTTGGTTTAAATAAGGTAAAATATCTTCAATACTAACAGGCTTTTGCTGATCATCCAATTCAATAACAATGCAATAGCCTGTTGCACCACCAGCCATTTGCAAGGCTTGTACCAGTTTTTGCTGATCACTTTCAACACGCTTACCATCAGTGGGGCTCCATAATTCTTTTGTACATAAGCAGCCCTGTGTGGGGGTAAGGGGATAATAAGGTTGACCTTTGTAATATGCCGGGTTTACCGTTGTGCCGTGTGCAATAATTTCGGTACGTCCGGCTTTGCCGGCATAATAGGATTCATAAACCGGGTAATAATCCTGCCACGACAAAGGGAGCAAATTTTTATAATTATTAGCAAAGGATTCACCAATTGAATCGTTAAACGCAGTTGATTTTTCAAATGGCATGAGCAATTGAATATTTGTGGTAGGACCAATAAAGGCTCCTTTTGAAATGTCAAATCCGGTCATTTTAAA
>CANKNL010000127.1 GCA_947483345.1 Chitinophagaceae bacterium
TATTGAGATCAGGATTTTATTCAGCTTTTGATGTTTGATAATACCCTCATCAGTTATATTACCAATACTTAAATAAAACTTGTTAGCCTCTGTACTGTTAGACAGGCTGATATTATTAGAATTAAATTTACCTACTCTGGTAACGGCATCTACCCAATCGGTATTTGCTGTCCATTTTGAATAATCAAATGGAGAAGATAATATGGTACCATCGTTTGTTTTTTCTTCATCATATAAAGTCTTAAACAGTGACGCATCGGCCCAGGCAATTTTATCCACTAATTTTTTAAAGCCATAAGAGGTATTAACGGTAATTACATTTTTACCGGTTTTGCCTCTTTTAGTAGTCACTGCAATCACGCCATTTGCGCCACGCACACCAAAAATGGCCAGTGAAGAGGGATCTTTTAAAACCTCAATAGATTCAATATCAGACGGATTCAGATAATCAATATTATCATTAAAAATACCATCAACTACATATAAAGGATGAATATCACCACCTAAACTATTGGTACCTCTAATGCGGATATCCGGAGCACTACCGGGAGTACCGTTATTAATTACAGATAAGCCGGCAACCTTGCTTTGTAAAGAGGCAACCGGATTTGTATTGGGCTTATCAGCAATGTCTTTACCTGCAATTTTTACTATAGAGCCTGTTAAGTCTCTTTTGCTGGCAGTACCATAACCAATCACCACTACTTCATCTAATTTGTTAGACGCTTCAGTAAGTACAACAACCAGTGCCACATTTGTAATGGCAACTTGTTTAGATTGATACCCCACTGAAGAAACAATAATAAATTGAGCAGATGAAGCAGCCGAGATGCTAAACTCTCCTTTAGCGTTAGTGCTAACACCGGCCTGTGTACCTTTTACCAATACCGAAGCATTACTAATGGCCTCTCCTTTTTCGTCGATAACTTTACCTGTTACCGATTTATTTTGGGCCCATGAAACAGAAGTGATAAATAAAAGTACTAAAACGAAAATCCCTTGTAAGATTTTTTTCATATGCAATTGTTTTGTTTTTTGTAAAAAAGTTAGAATTCTGTAATCTCAAAAATATACTTAAAAAACAAAATTGTTGTTAAATAAAACTCACTAAGATTACATCACGATAACATAACTAATTGATTATCAATAACTGTAAAATACATCAAGACTACGTCAAATTTTGATTATCTTTAAGTTATGTTCAAGTGGTTATTCTTTTTCCTGTTTCTCATCTTTATTAATAAGGTGCAGGGCCAAAATACAATTGGCCTTCCCCAAATCATTAATTTTAGCAATAATACTTTTAAGGGAGGCTCTCAAACCTGGGATATTAAACAGGATAAAGCAGGCAGAATGTATTTTGCCAATAATGAGGGATTGCTGACCTATGATGGCAGTTACTGGAAAATATATCCTCAGCCAAATAAAACGATCTTACGGTCAATTGCCCTTGATCGTGGCAGGATTTATGCCGGAGGCCAGGATGAAATAGGTTATTTTTTTCCGGATTCTACCGGGAGTTTAAAATACACTTCTTTAAAGCACCTCATACCTAAAAAATTTACTGATGTATGGGATATTGAAGTGCTTAATGATGCCGTTTTCTTTCGTACCTGGGATCAGATTTTTGAATATAAAAATGAGGCCGTTAAAGTCTACACGGCTTTAACAGGCTGGGATATGATGAAATTGGCAGGCAATAAACTTTTTGCCCAGGATAAAACTAATGGCCTTTTCCAGTTTATCAGTGATGGCTGGCAGCCCTTATGCAAACAAAACGCTGTTCCTAACTACGAGATCACCGGCATCGTTGCTTTACATAAGGACAGTTTACTATTAAGCTCATTACAAAACGGCTTATTTATTTACAGCAATGGCAGCATTACAAAAAAAAATACCCAAGCTGATGATCACTTTTTTAAAAGCAGTATTTATTGTTTTGAACAAATAAACAACACAGAATTTGTTGCAGGTACCATTTCGGAAGGCTGCTTGATCATGAATATGAATGGCGACATCGTACAACAGATCGCCTTACCGGAAGGGCTTCAAAATAATAATGTGCTTTATGTATTTCTGGACAGAGAAAAAAATCTTTGGGTGGCACTGGATAACGGAATCAGTTTTATCGCCTACAATTCTGCCATAAAATATATAAAGCCCGGTAAACCAAATGAACTTGCCGGTTATTCTGCCCGCATTTTCGACAATCAACTTTATGTTGCCACATCGGATGGTGCTTATGCAGCCCCCATTTCGAACAGTACAAAAAATTTCAGTTTTTCTAAAGGTAATTTCAGTTTTGTAAATAACAGTAATGGGCAAGCCTGGAGGCTGGATGAAATAAACCACCAGCTTTTAATGGGGCACAATAAAGGCAGCTACTTAATTAAAAAAAATGACGCTGTGCAGATCACACACGATGCCGGCATTTGGCTGTTTGTACCCACCAGTTCTATATTTCCGGTAAAAAATATTCTGGCAGGCAGTTACGCAGGTTTAACCATGCTTGAGTTTGCTGATACTAAAATAACCAGTACCCATGAACTTAAAGGCATGTATGAGTCACTTCGGTTTTTGGCCATTGATAACAGTAACACTATCTGGGCGTCTCACCCTTACCGTGGCATTTATAAGATCGCATTGGCTGCTGACAATAAATCATACACACACGAATTATTAACAGATAAAAACGGCCTGCCTTCTGCATCCCGGAATTTTGGATTCAGGATAAAAAACAGGGTGGTATTTGCAACCGAAAAAGGTATATACGAATACGACAACACCATAAAACGCTTTATCCGGTCGCCCTTATTATATCAGGTATTTGGAGATCTGGCCATTCAATATCTTAACGAAGATGCAGAAGGCCATATCTGGTTTTGCAGTGGCAAAAAGATTGGTGTCGTTAATTACTCCGATACGGAAAAAAAATACCGGATGTCTTATTTCCCCGAACTCACGGGTAAGCTCTTATCCGGATTTGAAAATATTTATCCCTATGATAATAAAAATATTTTTATTGCTTCCAATAACGGCATCATTCATGTAGACTATGACAAATATGTAACGCTTAACCATAAAGTAAATATTTTATTAACCCAGGTAAAATCGATAGAAGGGCCGGGGAGTATCGTTTTCGGTGGTTATTTTGATCAACAGGCCGACTCTAATTATTACCAAAATAAAAATGCCATACGCCAATTTTCAAAAAGCAACAATTCGTTTCATTTTGAATTCAGTTCGCCGTCGTATGATTTTCAGAATAATATTGAATACAGTTATCAACTGGAAGGCTATGAAAACGAATGGTCGGCCTGGGGACCGAAAACAGAAAAGGATTATACCAATTTACCCCATGGAAACTTTACATTTAAAGTGAAGGCGCGTGATAACTTAGGCCATGAATCGGCTCCGGTTAACTACCGTTTTGAAATAAATCCAGCCTGGTATAAATCGCCGATTGCCTATATTTTATATCTTGTTTTTTTTATTATTTTTCTGTATGTTTTTGACAGGTGGCAAAAGCAAAGATTCCATATCAGGCAGTTGAAATTTGAGGAGGAACAAAAAAAAATGAGGTATATCCTTCAGTTAGAAGTTGAAAAAAATGAAAAGAAGATCATTGAGCTTGAAAATGAAAAATTAGTTAATGAGGTTATTTATAAAAACAAAGAATTGTCTGATGCCAGTATCAGGCTCATGGAAAGAAGTGATGCCTTATTAAAAGTAAAAGATGAATTACAAAAATTAAATAAAAAAACAGGTGATAATCAGGATTTAAAAAAAGCCATCCAGCTTTTAAGTGATGCCGAAAAAGATGATTCCAACTGGGAGCAGTTTGTTACTCAGTTTAATAAAGTGAATAACAATTTTCTGAAAAAACTAGGAGCGCAGTTTCCTAAATTAACCAATGCCGACTTAAAAGTTTGCGCCTATGTACAATTAAAAATGTCTTCCAAAGAAATTGCCCATTTAATGAATATGGCTGTAAGAGGTGTTGAAATTATCCGTTACCGCCTCAGAAAAAAACTGCAACTGGCTCCAGGCCAAAGCTTAAAAGAATTTTTAAATGACATTCATGAAGCGCATAATTCACTTTAACTTTGCATTAAATTATTGGCATTGATGCATGTAAAATATTTATTCCTGCTTTTTTTTATTGCCTGTTTCTATAACCCTGCCCGGGCACAGCTTTGCCAGGGCAGCCTGGGCGACCCCATTGTGAATACCAACTTCGGACAAGGATTAAACCCCGGCCCGCCATTATCAGCTGCAACTACCACCTATCAATATGTGTCGGTTGATTGCCCCAGTGATGGCTTTTATACTGTAAGAAACAACAGCAGTGCCTGTTTCGGAAATTCCTGGTATAGTTTTACATCCGATCATACCGGCAATGCCAATGGGTACTTTATGTTGGTGAATGCCTCGATACTGCCGAGTGCCTTTTACCTCGACACGGTGCGGGGGCTCTGTGGCAGTACTACTTATGAATTTGCGGCCTGGATCATGAATGTGATCTTACCGGCTTCCTGTGGCAGTAATTCTATTCAGCCAAACCTGACTTTTAGTATTGAAAAAACGGATGGCAGTGTTTTACAAACCTATAATACCGGCAGCATTCCTCCAGCCGCTTCTGCCAGTTGGAAGCAGTATGGCTTTTTTTTTACAACGCCGGCTGCTGTAACTGATATTGTTTTGCGCATTTTCAATAATTCGCAGGGTGGCTGTGGCAACGACCTGGCACTTGATGATATTACTTTTCGCCCCTGTGGCCCATTACTTACACCTGCCATAACAGGCAATGCCACCAGTTCGGTATCCTTATGTGAGGGCATAGGCGGATCCTATACATTTACCTGTACCGTATCGGGTGGATTTAATACCCCTGTTTTTCAATGGCAGGAACGGGTAAACGCAGGCAGTTGGACAGACATAGCCGGTGCAAACAGCCTCTCGCTTACAAGCACATTTCCGGCAAATACCCCGGTTGGTAATTACGAATTCAGACTAGCCGTTGCCGAATCGGGAAATATGGGTTCGGCACAATGCCGGATCGCTTCTCAACCCCTGTTGGTTATTATACAAGCTAACCCGGTTACAGCGGCATCCAATAATGGACCTGCCTGTACAAATAGCATAGTAACGTTAACGGCTACTGGCGGCATACAATATCAATGGACCGGCCCTAATGGATACACCGGCTCCGGCTCTCCATTACCGCTATCCAATCTGCTACTCAACCAGGCCGGAAAATATTATGTAACCGTAACCAATGCTGCAGGTTGTTTTAAAAATGATTCGACTACCCTTTTTGTTAATCCTTCTCCTGTGGCCACCACGTCTTTTGCTAATGCCTCATTATGTGCGGGAGACAGTATACCATTAATTGCCGGAGGAGGCATTGGTTATACCTGGATACCGGCTACAGGCTTATCCAATGCGTTAATTTTTAATCCGATGGCTGCACCTACACAAACCACAGTGTATCAGGCCATAGTCACTAATGCTTTTTCCTGTAAGGACACAGCTTCGTCTACCCTTACTTTAATCTTTCCGCCGGTTGTTAATGCAGGAAGTGATAAACTCATTTTGAAAGGACAACGCATTCCGTTAGCCGGGTCGGTAACCGGCCAGGGCGTTAACTTTTCATGGTCGCCACCCGATTATATGGATGATATTTACTCACTCAATTCTTATGTTAACCCTCCAAATGATATCCGGTATATACTTTCTGCCATATCCATTTTTGGCTGTAAAACGGTTACCGATACCCTGTTTATAAAAGTATTTACCGACCTATTTATTCCCAATGCCTTTACCCCTAATGCGGATGGCATAAATGATACCTGGAATATTCCGGCCATAGCGGCTTACCCCAACTTTCAGCTCTTCCTGTATAACCGTTATGGGCAATTGATCTTTGAAACGAAGACTAGCCCGGTAGCCTGGAACGGCAGCTACAAGGGAAAACCCTGCCCGAATGGCGCTTATACTTATATCATAAAAACAGGAAAAAGTATAGACCTGATCAAAGGTACAGTGATGATAATAAGATAAAAGCCGCTGCATTACATTTATGCTTTCCGTATTTATTTAAACAACTTGTACATAACGCTTGATGTGGTCGCTATGGTAATCAAATTGATCCGGTCAACTATCTTCTATATCATTTTCAATGCTTTTATTACAGGATAAATCATTCCGGCAATCAGAAGTAATGTAATGAACGGCCGGTTAAGATTTTGCCATTTATAGTTTTTTCTCAATATCGCATCCATTGCGTGGTTAAACCCGGAGAAAATAAAAAAGAAAATAAAAGTAAAGAAGATCGTCAGTTCGGCTTTGATACCCCAATTACTGATAACTACGATAATGGCTACAACCGCATATGATAATAAGGCAATGGCCGATTGACGCTGATAATTACTTCCAACCTCAAAGCCTTTACTCTCTGCAGATTTCTTTGCAAAAAACAATCCTTCCAAACCAGAGATCCCAGCTATTGTGACGATTATTACTGGTATCATAAAATGCAGCTGCGCAATGGGATTGTATCCATTTGAAAAACCAATTTTATATCCCCAGAAAAAGGTAAGCGAAACAATGACGATTCTCAACATGTCAAATATTTTTATCATCATCTTTGTACTATTTTATTGTGTTAAAAATGTTACTACATAGTTGCCGAAAGTTTGAGGCAGCTGAAACATTAATCCATGCCCGCTGTCATTAACTTTAATTAATGAAGCCGTTGGTATTGAATCTGAAAGCATAGATGAATTTAAGCAAGGCACCACCTTATCTTGATTACCGCAGATCAGCAACACAGGCATTTTTAATTGATATAAATGCCCGGCCGATCCACCACCCTCACTTAACCAGCCTTGCACCGCATAATACTGTAATCCAATTGTTGCCGGATTGTAGGGTTCTTTTACATTAGGCAGGTATTTCCATGGTTCGGGATGTGCTGCCAGCCATTCGTTGGAGAAAAGTGTACTTAATTGCTCTGCAGGCGTTGATAAAGGACTAGACAGGATATCACTAATTTCCTGAGATGGTTTAACAGACATTGTATCACCAAAATTGGTTGCATACAAAATCAGTTTATTTACTTTTTCGGGATGATCTATGGCAAACATTTGCGCCACAAAACCTCCCATTGACCATCCTAAAACATGTGCCTTACTAATATTTAATACAGTAAGTAATTCATTAACATCTTCTGCCAAAGTAGGTATTGTAAAAGAAGTATCTGAGTTGGTACTATAGCCCATGCCACGATAATCAAAAACAATAACCTTGTATTTTTGCCGAAGTATTTCTATAACTTCAGTACTCCATAAATCCATGTTTGAAGCGTAACCAATGCACATGATTAGTGGATCTCCGGAGCCAACAATTTTATATGCCATTTTAGCATTGGTAATGCTTGCAAACTTGATATCAGAAGACGTAGTTATTATTGCATCTTTTCTTTTACAACTACCAAAAAGTACCCCCAATATGGCTATTGCCCCTATTACAAGTTTACCGATATGGCTATTCCCTTTCACTTTTATATTTCTTCTTTATCCAATTTACATCACACGACAATTAAATAAACTAATGAACCAAAAGATTTGTCAGCCTGGCATTCGGTATTTTCTTTAAAACACTACATCATAGTTTTACAATCCGTATTCTTTCTTTTGTTCCGGCATTAAACACGTTAATAAAATAAATACCGGCAGCCTGTTGTGATATATCAAAACTGGCACTGCTGCCTGTGATATTGGTTTGCTGCATAACTACCCGGCCGTTTATATCAACAAGTTGAATGCTGGCCTCCTTCATGGCATTTTTTGTCGACATAAATACAATCCCCGAAGTTGGGTTAGGATGAATACTGATCATAACGCCTAAAGAATTATTGGTTAAACAGATTATTTCAGAGTATACAAGCTGCCCATTCTTATCCACCTGTTTTAACCGATAATAATTTCTGCCGTTCAATGGCATTGCATCGTTAAATCGATAATATTGATTGTATGAAGTATTTCCCCTGCTGTTTATTTTAGCAAGTAAAGTATAATTTACCCCGTTTGCACTACGTTCCAGTTCAAAATGACTATTGTTAATTTCATTGGCAGTTATCCATTGCAACTGGTTAACATAACCTAGTGTATTTCCTGTAAATGAAATGAGCGTTACGGGTAATGCCCCATTTACTTCCCATGCACCCATACGTGGTGGGGATGTACGGGTATTACCGATATAATCTGTTGTAATACCAGTGCCACTTACTCCAGCTAATGAAGCACTGATATAATAATCTGTACAATTTGTGCCGACTGAACTTGCAAAGACAGGATTAGTACTTAAACTTTGTGCATCCTGACTTGTGACGATTGGCAA
>CANKNL010000128.1 GCA_947483345.1 Chitinophagaceae bacterium
GCAGTGGTGCCAGTTTTGATGAATTGGTGGTCATAAAGGATGAAAAAGAAGGATTGAAGTTTTTCAGTGGCTTTGCCCATGTGATTAATGCCATGCGTACATGCCCCAAATTTATAATTGGCCGCATACAGGGAAAATGTGTGGGTGGCGGTGTGGGCATTGCCGCAGCCGTTGATTACGCCATTGCAACCAATAAAGCCGAAGTAAAGCTGAGTGAACTGGCTGTTGGCATTGGTCCATTTGTGGTTGGCCCGGCAGTAGAACGGAAAATTGGTACAGCAGCATTCAGCGCTTTATCTATTGATGCAACAAGCTGGCGCAGCAGCGACTGGGCAAAACGCAAAGGGCTTTTTGCAGAACTGCACGATAGTATTGAAAATATGGATGAAGCGGTTTATAAGTTGGCAAATACACTGGCACATTCCAGCCCTGTTGCCATGGCCGAAATGAAAAAAATATTCTGGAAGGGAACAGCGCACTGGGATGAGTTGCTGAAGGAAAGGGCAGCCATCAGTGGCAGATTGGTGTTGAGTGAGTTTACCAGGAATGCGATCAATAAATTTAAGGCCAGTAGTTAATTCTACAGGTTATCATACTTAAAAATAGTATCTACATCACTGTTTGCAGGCATGTCAAAAACAGGGTTGATGATACCGTCTCTTAAATCGTATACCCAACCATGTAAATCCGGTGCCTGTGTATGTTTCCAGGCTTTTTGAATAATCGAGGTCTTGGCTAAATTCAACACCTGTTCTTTTACATTTAATTCAGTTAACAGGTCAACCCGGGCATCTTCATTATCCAGTTCGTTTATTTCAACTTTGTATTGGCTGTAAACATTTTTGATATTCCACAGCCACTTGTCAATAAGGCCCAGGCTTTGGTTTTTTAGTGCAGCCCTTATGCCTCCGCAGTTATGGTGGCCACAAACAATTACATGTTTTACTTTTAATACCTCCACGGCATATTGTAACACACTCAATAAATTAAGATCGGTGTGTACCACCAGGTTGGCCACATTGCGGTGTACAAAAATTTCACCGGGATCGGTACCGGTTATTTTATCTGCAGGCACACGGCTATCGCTGCAGCCGATCCACAGTACTTCGGGGGTTTGAATTTCTACAAGGCGTTTAAAATAACCCGGATCTGTGGCCAGCATATCTGCTGCCCATTCTTTATTATCCTGTAAAATTTTTTCAAAAGGTTTCATTATGGCAACAAATGTAGTGCCTGCCATGAATAATACAAAGTAAATTATGGCGAAGCGTGAGAAGTATAAATGGTTTAATTGAACCTGGGTTTAATAAAACAGTATATAGCGGGGGAGTTATTTAACAAAGTCAACAGTTACATGTGTGGCAATTAAAAAGCCATTATTGTATTGAAAAACAGGTTTGTCGTTCACCCGTTTTCCCTGTTGCAAAACCTGGTTCAGGTACCCGACTTCAAATTTCAGTTTTTGATTTAATTTATACCCCACTAACAAAGCCAGTCGGTTTTGATCGAAAATATTTGCTCCTATATTTTCCCCCCATCCAATAAATATTTCATCCAGTAACATAATACTCCACACATTTTTTTCTTGTTTATTTTTATTAAGCGGAAGTTCTGTTCTAATCCTGTAACGCATTCTGTTCAAAAAAGTATAATCGGTTTCTTTTGATCCGTTTTGTATCACTACTTTTCCAACAAATCTTTGTTCTAATGTAAACCTGTGAGAAATATCCATTTTACCGAAGGGATTTTTTATGATTACCTGTTCAAAAATGCGGTGTTCGGGGAAGGCTGTTGCTACAGGAAAGTCGCCATATGGAAACGTTTCGGCAAAAGCATACCCGGCATTGATGCTAACATCCTTTCTTATTGCAAAATTTACCCCTGTACGTAACAACCCTTGTTGCCAGTTCTTTAAACTGTTTACCCTGCGCCATTGGTATTCTGTGTGTAAGGAAATCTTATTCTTGAGTTTAAATGTTCCTGTATAAGCAAGCCAGCCAATAGTATTATGATCGGCCAGCCGTTGTTCCTGGGAAAAAGAAAGTTGACTAAATAAAACCAGGGCTAACGGTAAAATTAATTTGAGGGGCATAATTGTTTTTGTTGCTTAAATTAAGTTGATCTGTAGGCAACCGGGTGATACTGTTTTTTATGAGGCCCAAAGAAGATGCGCAGCAAAATTCGAAAAGCCGATAGTTCAATAAAAACAAAACAAAGTGCCATCAGTATGATTAATACGAACTGGTTACTGTGTACATAAGTAAACAGCACATCAATTCCTATGAATGCAGCTGTTAAAGGAAAACCCAACATTCCCATTGCTGAAACCAAAAACAAAAATCCGGTTGTGTTTTGTTCATATATGTATCCATGAAAACGGTTGAGCGAAATATCATTATCAACAGTCTTAATTTTTTGTAAACAATAATATCCAAGGGAAAAAGCCAATATCACACCGCTTGTATAAAAAATAATTTCTATCAGATTAATGTGTTCTGTATTGAACAATACTGCTGCAATTATAAAGAAATGAGCTGACAATAAATATATCCAAGCCTTTAAAGCAGACCGCCTGTAAGCAAATGCAAAAAGAATAACAGCCAACGCAATACTCATTAACACAACCGGCAAAACTTCGCCTATGGTCAAAATGCTGGTTCGGCTCGTATAACCAAAAACTGTAAGTGTAAGGCCGGCAATAGTTAGCATACCAATGAAGACTTTGGATTCTAAAAACTGTAGCTTTTTTCCAAGCCATTTAAAAGGGCTCCACAGATAGGTAAACATCATACTGTCTAAATTCCACTCTTTAATGCTTAACATATAAAACGACGCCTTAAGTTTTGACACCGTTTTTTGCGTTGGTAAAACATAGTGGAAATATTGATGATGAACCAAATAATTTAATACAGATGGCGATACCAATAACTGATAAGTTCTTAAAAAAGCATTGCCAGCAAAATGAATAAGTACGAGCCAGTGAAAACCTACAGCCACCTCAATAAACATCAATCCAATTTGTGCCGCAGATGAATAGGCGATTTGTGTTTTAACCGTTGGCTGTACCCTTGCAATTAGGGTAGCAACAATGGCTGTTGTAGCGCCAATAACTATGATGGCAATTTTTGCCCAAAGCATATCTTCCCAAAAAGGATGGGTACGAAGCAATAAAAATACGCCGATATGCACACTTACCGAACCATAAAAAATGGCAGAAGAAGCTGTGGGCCCTTCCATGGCTCTTGGCAACCAGCTGGTAAAAGGAAACTGAGCCGATTTAATAGTGGCTGGTAAAATAATCATACAAACAATAAAGATGGCCATGCTTGTTTGATTTGCCGCAATAGCGATATCTTTTGCTTCCTCCAATTGCGAAAAATTGATATTCCGGTGTGTAAGATGGTGCATCATCCACATGGCCAACATGAGTGCCACATCGCTTATACGGTAGTTGGTAACAGCTTTAAAAGCATTTTTAACGGGTAAATACCGGTTTCGGTAAAAGGCAATCAAAATAAAGGAACAAATGCCTTTTATTTCCCATCCGATGAACAAAGTTTCAAAATTGCCAGCGAGAATTATAAAATTATACGCCACGGCAAATAATAAGATGGTATTAAAAAAACGCTTGTAACCCTCATCCCTGTGCATATAATATTTACTGAAGGTGGCTACCAGGAAAAATAACAGCGAACCAACAATGCTGAACACGGCTGTTATTTCATCGTAATACAATTGGATGGCAAAAACAAAACGGTCTGTTTCGTAGAGTGTGGCAACCTTAAAACCGATTGGTTCAAGACCATTAATTAACCACCAGGTAAAAAATGACAAGGTCATTAATATGTTGAACACTTTTGTAAAGCGTACAATTTTTCCAATCGCTTTTTCGCTTTTATTCTGCCAAAGCAATGTGGCCAAAAAAGCCAGAAGAGGAACGGCAATAAATAATATGAGTAATTGATTCATGTAGATTTTTTGTTAATACTTTTAATCAAGTAAATACACCGGTAGATTTTCTTCTGTGGCGTGTACTATATGATTCGTTTCCATTTCCTTTGCTCCCTCCAGAAACTCTTCCATATTGTGAATCGTTTTTATTTCACCGGCATCGGTTATGGGATTGTATTTTGTAAATACACCGTCTTTAAAATAATAAAACTGCTGTTCCTCCGGATGAAGCGCTACCATGTGCACCCACTCATTTTTATACCATTCAAAAACTTCGGTACTAGAGTTGATGGCTTTTAAAACGATATCAGGCTGATGTTCTACAATTACCAACAACCTTACCGGGTCATGCACTTCTATCATTTGCCAAGGCAGACCGGGCCGTAGATCGCCATCACTGCTGTTGGCTACGCCAAATAAACCCATCACATTATGTGGCAGCTTTGTACCGGCACCCATTTTAATATTATCTACTCTCGAAAAATAATATTCTAGGTTAATGCCGCCACAAACCAAACCAATGGGCCGCATAACTGCTGTTAAAATAGCTCCATCAGGGTCGGTTGTATAATCATAACTATTTAAGAAAGCTCTTCTGTCGAGAAACAATCCTTTAGAAGTTTGCCTGCGGCCGATGATGGCTAATGTATTGGTGCCGTGCCCCAGTTCTGGCCTGGGTTCAAATAAAGAAACCGAACGGCTATGTATAGCCTTGCGCACCTGCTCCAGTTCCAGTTTGGTATTGATAGAGGCAAAACGACGGCTTCTTTCTTTTGCATTCAAATTTAATGCTGTTTCAAAATTCTGTATGTTTATCAGGTGCTGTTTTGCATTTTCGGGGCTCAGTACATCTTCGTCATAATAATTCCAAACATCAGCAGCGGTATCATGCATGCTGCCGATGAACTGGGTTGAATCAGGAATTACAATTCCTTTTAATGCCAATATTGTTCTTACTCTTTTATGATTTAATATAAACGACTGAACCCTTGCATTTGTAGCCCCGGGCCTTCCGCTACAGGCACCACAATCATGTGCTCCATGGTGCGGATTATTAGCACTGCTACTGCCATGTGCCACAAAATATACAATGGGGGCAAAATTGTTAACCAAGCCAATACCACGCAAAAACCCTTCGCCTCTTGTAGCCATTTCATCTAGTGTGTAACCAATCTGTAAACCATTTTCTATATCAGAAGTGCTTTTATTTTCGATGGTGAGTAGAGAATGTTTATCCATATGCCCATACGCATTGGATATGGCCGGACTCATTTTTGGATGAAATAATAATTGTATTTTTTTAACAAAAGCCCAGAAACCAAAAATAATACTCAACACAAAGCCCGATAAAATACCGTGCGTATATTTTGTATAGATCAATTCTTCTTCTCTAATTGATTTTGCATCGGATTCTTTTATCAGGTATTTTGGAGTAACCGGTGCCGGGCAAAGTTTATCATAAAACTTTCCACCCTCCTGCTGAAAATAAAACTCCACACCAAAAAATCCAGGAGCACCAAATGTTTCCGCTTTTTTATCAACCGCTTCAATGTGGCGGCGTATAGAATCCTCTCTTTCATCAATACAGAAAATAGCTTGTAAAGAGGTATCTGCATTAGTTGATGAATATTGTTCCGTGTCAACCCTAAACTGTGAGTTTCTTTTCTCATTAGAGACCAGAATTCCTTTTAATACTGAATCATAATAACTCCATTCAAAAGCATCCTGCCATAGTTCAATAACTTCAGCTAATTCTGTTTTAGGTACATCAGCAAATAAATCAAGAGGCGGCACGGTAACATGCGTAGTTAATGGTTGCCATTTATTACCCAATGCATGGTTTAGTGCATCCAGCTCCATTAGTAATTCAAACTCCAGTAACTCCTTCAGGGTGATCTGTTTTCTGTCGAGTAGTGTTTGTGGATTATCTTCAACTGCACTTATAAAACCACTCCATCCATGATGGGCAAATTGCTGATCGAATAAATATTGCTCATAGTATTCTTCTTTTCCAACAATTGTTTTTAAAAGTTCCGGGATAGAATAATGGCCCGATAAAAATTTTTGTTTTATTTGTTTTGTTTTAAAGAAACTTACAAAACTGTTTTGCTCCATTTCTTTAATACTGTCAATAAAAGACTGGTTGACCACCGGAAAACTGTCAATAGCAATACCTTGGTCTAAAAAGGCACAAAGAACACGAAAGAGCAATGGATGCACTTTATTATCCAGATCCAGGTGATAGACATCTTTCCAGTTTTTTCTTAGCTCACCAATGCGTGGTTGGTTTATGGTGTTGTATTCTTTACTGATGAGTTTTTCTATCCATTCGGCTACAACTGTATTGTCTTTTTTATTGGAAATCACCATCTGCAATATATCTTTTCGTATTCTTCCGGTTGTGTACATATCCCGGTATTCGGGTAATTGCAAATGCACCTGGAAACCAAAAATTTTTGATGCTTTAAAAATGGCATCATAAAATTTCATGTGCTGAAAAGCATGCAGGGTATTATGATGAATAAAATCTTTTAATGCCTGTTGTGCAGGTAAAAAATGTTTCAATTCATGAATGATATGCGCTTCGTTAAATGGATGTTTGCTCATAGCTGTATTATTTGTGTTGCGGTTAAATCCGCAACACAATTAAATAATTAATGCCTTAACTCATCAACACTGAATGCCGGATTCTGTTCGTCTTTAATAAAGGCCACATCCTTATAAAATTCTACTTTACCTGTTTCAATATTATACATGGCCCCTACAACACCAATCTCCCCGTTTTCCACCATCTGTTCAATGATAAAGCTGCGTTCAATAATGTTTTTAACACTGCGCTTTACATTAATGGCCGCAACGTTTTCAACAAACTTTCCGTTTTTTGAATTACGCTTTTCAGTATTGGTGGTTTCTGATTCGGAATAAACAGCGGGTTGTATTTTGGATAACAACTCAGTAAGGTTACCCATTTCAACATGATCGCAAGCGCCTTTTACAGCACCGCATTTGGTATGCCCTAATACCACAATCAGTTTTGAACCTGCAACCTTACAGGCAAACTCCATGCTTCCTAAAATATCAGTGTTTACAATATTACCCGCAATACGTACACTGAAAATATCTCCCAACCCTTGGTCAAATATCAGCTCGGCAGATGTGCGGCTATCAATACAACTAAGTATGATAGCAAAGGGCCATTGCCCATCTCTGGTATCATTTGCCTGGCCCAACAAGTCACGCTGTGCTTTTAAGTTTTTTATAAACCTTCCATTTCCTTCTTTTAATATATCCAATGCCGCACGCGGCGTTAAATTTGCCTGTGTTTCTTTTGTATGTGCTTTCATTTTTTTAATGTGCTTTTATAATGTATTTAATTTTTTAAGCCGGTTCAATAAAATTGATCGTTTCAACTGTTATGTTTTTTGTTTTTGCATTGCTTCTAAAATCCCGTATGAGTTCAACCACATCGTATGCAATGGATTTTGAATTGGTGCAATCAATAATTACTTTAGAATTTGCCGGAATCTCTTCCAGTTGCTTAATCACACTTGCTTTATTAAAAAAGGAAACCTCTTCGGCCAAAACAAGTTGGTGAACTTCATGGCCCTCCTCTGTTGTTGTTGTTTCTTTCATATAATGTGAGTTGCGATAACTGTGACGCAAAGTGTAAAAAATACCAAAGAAAATACCGATGGTAATACCTTTTAAAAGATCTGTTGCCAAAATACCAATAACGGTTGCTAAAAAAGGAATGAACTGTTCCCAACCTAATTTAAACATTTGTTTAAAAAGCATAGGCTTCGCTAATTTATATCCAACCATTAGCAAAATGGCTGCTAAGCTTGCTAGAGGAATCATATTCAACACGCTTGCAATAGTAATAGCGCTGATTAATAAAAACAGTCCGTGAAGTATGGCCGATAATTTTGTTTTGCCACCAAATGAAATATTGGCCGAGCTGCGTACAATAACCTGTGTAACGGGTAATCCGCCGATTAGTCCTGAAAAAATATTTCCCAAGCCCTGTGCTTTTAATTCCCTGTTGGTTGGTGTAATTCTTTTATTGGGGTCCATTTTGTCCGACGCTTCAACACTAAGCAATGTTTCAAGGCTGGCCACAATGGCCAAGACAATGGCGATCTTCCAAACTTCAATATTTGTAATGGCCGAAAAATCAGGAAAGGTGAACTGGCTGAAAAACTCTGTTAAATTCTTTGCAACCGGCAGCCTAACTACCTGGTCATCGGCTAAACTAAAATTTAATGTTCCGGCTTTAAACAAATAATTCATTACTATACCAAGAACTACAACCACAATGGGCCCCTGTATCAACTGAAAAATTTTATGTTTTTTTGTTAATAC
>CANKNL010000129.1 GCA_947483345.1 Chitinophagaceae bacterium
TTACTAATTATTTTGTTAACCTGTATAAGGTAGAAGGTACAATAACATGGACCAACACGAGTACCGCAAATACCAGAAGCTGGACAAGGGTAACCACCAATGGCAAGATCACTGCCCCTGATGCCAGATACTGGCTGCATGAGGGTAGCAGATCCGTTACACAAACTGCTGGTGTAGGTACGCCAACCCCAATTGACGACATTTTCTTAGTGACTTCGGGCACACACACAGTTACGAATCCATCTAATATCAGCAGAACTTCTACAATTTTGGAAGCCCTGCAAAAGAAAGCAGCCTGTGCAAATATTGATAAAGGAAAAATAAAAGTTCAAGGGCCAAATCATTATGCAACTATTGATTTTGGAGATGGAACCTGTGATAATCTGGCCACACTATCTATCGATGGCAGAGCACCAAGAACGATCATTTTACGTTAATGTTCATACAAGATCTTATTGTAAACCGTGAAGAAAAATTCTTCACGGTTTTTTTATGCCTTCATTTTAAACAGGTGTGTGATGTATCTTTGTAACATGAGTAAAGTAAGAGTTCGATTTGCACCCAGCCCAACCGGTGGCTTACATTTAGGTGGCGTACGCACCGTTTTATATAATTATCTGTATGCCAAAAAACAGGGCGGCGATTTTATTGTTCGTATAGAGGATACCGATCAAACGAGATTTGTGGAAGGGGCTGAGCAATATATTTTTGACTGCCTGAAATGGTGTGGAATGGAACCCGACGAAAGCCCTTTACATGGAGGCCCATATGCCCCTTACCGCCAGAGTGAAAGAAAGGAAACGTATAAGCAATATGCTGAGCAATTGATAAAGGATGGCTTCGCCTATTATGCATTTGATACAACAGAGGAACTGGAAAACATGAGAGCCAATTTTAAAACGCCGGAAAACCCTTCTCCCCAGTATGATGGAAAGATCAGAATGCAGATGAAAAATTCGCTGACCTTATCTACCGATGAAGTAAAAAAACTATTAACTGAAAATGCCCGACATGTCATTCGAATAAAAATGCCTGCACAGGAAATTATTTCCTTTACCGACATGATACACCAGGAGGTCAGTTTTGATTCTTCGCTGGTAGATGATAAGGTTTTATTAAAAGCTGATGGCATGCCCACGTATCACCTGGCAGTTGTGGTAGATGATTACCTGATGAAGATATCCCATGCTTTTAGAGGGGAAGAATGGTTGAGCAGTGCACCGGTACATATTTTGCTGTGGAAATATCTTTTCGGTTTAGAGCATATGCCTCAATGGGCTCATCTTCCACTGATTATGGGCCCTAGCGGAAAACTCAGTAAACGCGATGGCGCAAAATATGGCTTTCCTGTATTTGCCATGAACTGGCCACAGGCCCCTTCGGCGTCAGACCCAAAAACAAATGAGCTTGCCGAAGGTTTTAAAGAAAAAGGATTTTTACCCGAAGCATTCATTAATCTATTAGCCGTTTTGGGCTGGAATGACGGCACCGAACAAGAATTGTACAGTATAGAAGAATTGATAGAAAGTTTCAGTATAGACCGGGTACATACAGCAGGTGCCAAATTCGATTTTGAAAAAGCCAAATGGTTCAATCAGGAATGGATAAAGAAATTACCTGTTAGCCATTACCAGCAAAGAGTTAAAGATCTATTTGAATCAAAAAGTATACTAATCAAAAATGACACTCATTTTAATAAAGTACTTGAACTGGTAAAAGAACGCTGCGTATTACTCACCGATTTTTATGACCAGGCTGTCTTCTTTTTTATTGCGCCTCTGCAGTATGATGAGGCCTCTGTTAAATCAAAATGGGATAATACAAAGTCTGATTTTTTTAGCGAATTAATCGCCAGGTACAATCTGATTGCGGATTGGAATTTAATTTCTATAGAAACTGAATTTAAAAATCTGGCAACAGAAAAAAATAGTAAGATCGGCGAATTACAAATGTTACTGCGGGTTATATTGGTTGGCTCAAAAATGGGACCCGGTGTTTTTGTAATAGCAGAGGCAATTGGAAAAACAGAAACAGTAAACAGAATTGAAAAAGCACTGGTTAATTTTTCGATGTTTTAAACCTCCATAAAGAAAATCAGTCTATCTTCAAATTTGCAACATGAAAAAACTGCTTTTAGCTATTACAATCGTAAACATTATAGCCTGCACTAAATCATCAACTTCACCGCTAACACCCATTATTACAGTTGACAGCTTTACTGTATCTGTAAACAATGGCTATGGCACCGGAAAATACAAAATTGGTGACACCGTAGATATTTTCAGTGTTGCTTATTCCGATAATCAGTTATTTGATAAATGGACCGGTGA
Source organism: Chitinophagaceae bacterium (assembly GCA_947483345.1). Taxonomy (GTDB): domain Bacteria; phylum Bacteroidota; class Bacteroidia; order Chitinophagales; family Chitinophagaceae; genus Ferruginibacter. Next base: position 2,331 of record CANKNL010000129.1, read on the forward strand.
TGTATCATTATTGAATGCATTTGAAGAATGGCACAGCTGGTTTATTATGCCCAACAGAAATGTTTCGTTTACCGGAAGCCTTAAAACAATTACACCGGTTACATTAAATTTAGAAATGATCAGGGGGCGTGACAGAATGAAGCCTGTGTATTCCTTTTTCCCTGCAGGGCATAAAGGGTTTGTTTACCTGCTGCATGGTACAGGGGGTACTGCACAAAACACCGCCACCAGTTATGAATTTAAACAATTGATAAAAGACCTGGTAACCGATAATTTTGGAGTGATTATTACAGAAGCTGAAGAAGCTACTACGGGCGTAGATGCCAATGCTGATGGTAAATTAAGATGGTTGGTAGCGCCTGCCGACTCTGTAAACAATATTGATTATGCCAATATCAAGATCATTACAGATACTTTTTACAACCGGGGTATCAGCAACCGCAATAAACTCCGCTATTCAGCAGGCATGAGCAATGGCGGCAATTATGCAGCCTATCTGTCGGCTTATTACAAACACAAAGCCGGTATCAGTTATTGTGCCCAGGCAGGAGCCGTTTCGCTAACTACACTTACGCCGCTTCAATTTTGCATGGCCCGCTATGATAATAATGAAAACGTTGGGGCCGCAGGAAATGCCGCTGCATTATCCAACTCCCAAACAATAAGCAGCCGTGGTGTTTGCAGTAAATATTTTATAAAAGAACATTCGCCTTTATATGCAGAGCGTTTTGCAAGAAGAGGCGATATTACCATTATCAAATCTACTGCTGTTTTTAATGAACTCAAATCCAAAGGCTATCTCAATAACAGAAATTATTTTATTGGGTTTTCCGATGTGCTGGTCAATGCCTATACAGCAAACCCGGCCTCATTTCCCGAGCTTAACAGTTTAACCACATTACAAAAACTGTATGTTGTGGAGCAGATCGATCTGGCTGTTTCTGACCACCATATGTACAGTGATTATAACAGGGCCACGTTGAAGTTTTTTAATACACAGTGTTTGTAATAAGCCCCCCGGTTTTTAAAATTGAAAAAGAATACCGTTAATTTATTCCTCCGGCGATGAATACCATTTACGATATAATCTTTTAAATACCGGCTGTATTAAAACCAATAACATAACAGACCCCACCATTTCTGCAATTAAAAAATAAAGGTCATTTGTATCAGGGTCAGTATGACCATAATCGTTTATGGCATATGTATTTCGGTATTGCATGGCCTTGTTAAGTGCTGTAAAAATTAACGGCACAAAAGGAGTCATATACAAGAACAGGTTTAAAGCTATGCCCTGCGATGCCTTACGGATATTTGTTTTAAAAATTGATAAGGCCATTATGGCAAATACAAAATAATACAGGATTAAAAAAGACAGTATGTAAATTTCTTCATCACCATCAAAAATGACTACCATCAAAGCCGAAATAATGGTCAGTAAAATGCCGGTTAAAATAGATAAAAAGAACGTTTTTACAGTGCTGTGCCTGAAAATAAAAACAAGCATGGTCAGTAATAAAGCCGTGTAATAAAATACCCGCAAATAAACCGGCCAGGCCATTTTCCAAGCATATTTTTTCTGCACCACGTTATCGATACCATTGCTTATTCTGTATAAATCATACTTTTTCTTGATCTTGGTATCATAACTGGCATTTTCTATTTTATCGTAGTACTCCTCTCCTTCATAATAAGGGCTTTTTACAGCATATTTGGTTTTAAGTTCCAGCATGCGTTTAAGTAAAGCAGGCCTGTCAGGTTTTTGGGGGATTTTTAAAAACCTATTATAAATATCTGCAGAGCTCAATAATTTTTCAGACGAATATTCATCAGCATGATAAGAACTTACAAACCGGTAATCGGGACATTCGTAGAACACATACATCGAATCATTTATTTTTAACAGGCTATCGGCTGTAATTAATTTACTATGCAATTCGGCTGTATCCATGATTCTAAATCGGGGCGCTGCGTTTTGAATAGTTTCTACTACTACACTATCAACAACCACATCTTCATCTGACTCTACAACTGTTGAAGAATTTACATTATCCACTATACGGCAGGTATCTGCCTTCCAATTCAATGGTACTAAATGATACTCCAGCTTACAGGCGTTGACATTTAATTCATTGATATCTTTTACAATTTCCCCGTTGCCAAACTGCTGGTTAGCTCTCAGGGTTTCTACAGCCATAGGAATAAAACAAACCGCTACCATAGCGCCAATGCTGATAAAATACAAAATAAAATCCTTTAACCCATCCATGGCATACCAATTTCCATAGCGTTTAAACACATTGAACCGCAGTAAATAGATCAGCCAGAAAACAAAGCCTACAAAAGCGATCAGGCAAACAAATACGTTCCAACTGTTGATATGACTGTACTGCTTGGCATCAAAAAAAACAAAAAAGCAAAATGCAAATAACAACAATGCAAAAACCAGTGCAAAATATAAAACCAGGTGTGTTCTGGATGACCAGGTACCGGGTTTATTACGCAGCAGTTTATCATCCCATTTTTTTAAAAACGCTGGAACCAAGGGTCTTTTACTCATTTAAATATGATTGTTGTTATTAAAAAAACGTTTTGTACTGTAGGTGATGTCCCGAAAGTATGTCATGGGTATTTTTGCATCGATCATCTTACCAATAATTTCCTGGGATGAATGCTGAGCAGAAATTATTGTATAAAATCCCCCATTAAACTGCAATTCCACATTCCCTTCACCAAATAAATTAATGATACTCTGCCTGTCGGCAGGCGTCTCAAATTCCACCGCATTGCTTGTCATTTTCCCTTCGGCATTATTACTATTGTAAATACAATGTCCCTGCTTTATAAAAATGACTTCGTCAGCCACTTTTTCCACTTCATGCAATTGTTGCGAGCTGAGTATGATACCCATTGGATTATGCCCACCCCTGGCCATAAAGATCAGATCGGTTAAAATGGTTTGCTGTGCATTAATATCCAGATTGGCTAGAGGCTCATCTAAAATTAACAGGCGTGGTTTTTGTAAAAGTATCCGGGCAATTTCAAAACGGGTACGGTAGCCACTGCTGATCTGGTTCCAGGTAAGATGCGCATAACTTCCAAGATTTAATCTTTCCAACATAAAATTTACCATCAGATTATTCTTACTGCCGTTAATTCCGGCAATGGCAGCACTAAAATGCAGATTATCCTTTAACATGCCATACCACTTTGGAATGCGTTGCGGAATAAAAGCAATATGATTTTTGATCGCATAGGCATCCGGATTCTGCAACAGATGGTAATTAATAACCCCTGCATTTAAACCCAGTTGCCCGGCAAGGCAACGTAGCAAAGTCGTTTTGCCATTACCGTTTTCACCTACAACGCCCAAAACTTGTCCAGTTTTAACCATAAGGTTAACTGGCTTAAGACTAAAATGGCCATTGCTATACTCTTTAGAAATAAGCTCTGCACTAATCAAATGCCGATGATGATCATGACCACCCACATTGATTGATGAGGCTTGCTGCAAAATGCTTTCAGCGGTATTTAGAAACTGATCAGGCAAAAATTTTCCGGATTCTGCATGCTCATGCTGGTGATATGCCCTGCTCCAGGCAATTGCTTTTTCAATTAAAGCATCATGGTTGGAATCCAGACAAAGATCAAGTGTTCTGCGTACGGCAAGCGAATAGTCACCGTGTTTTATAAAAGATAAAATTTCATCAGCCGATTTATTCATACAAATGTTTGTTGGGTATCTATAGTGTAAAATAGCAAACTATTACAGATATTTATTGAATAGACTTACTTTTACAAAAGTTTTATACAATCAGTTATGGACAAAAACAGACCCGTTAGAGTTTTAGTTGCCAAGGTTGGTTTAGATGGCCACGACCGAGGTGCCAAAGTTATAGCCACAGCCCTGCGGGATGCCGGTATGGAAGTGATATACACAGGTTTACGTCAAACACCCGAAATGGTGGTTAACGCTGCCTTGCAGGAAGATGTTGATGCCATTGGTGTAAGCATACTCAGTGGTGCACACAATACCGTATTTCCAAAAATTATTGCTTTAATGAAGACCAAGGAGATGACCGATGTTTTACTTACCGGCGGTGGCATTATTCCGGAAGCTGATATGGACGCCTTACACAAAATGGGTGTTGGAAAACTTTTTGCACCCGGTGCTACCACTTCTGAGATTGCAGACTATATAAAAGGATGGGTGAAAGAGAACAGACATTTTTAAAATCTATTTATGTACAATACACTGATAACAAATTTAGAGAGCGGTATTTTTACAATTACCATTAACAGGCCCGATAAATTAAATGCGCTCAACAGAGATGTTTTTACCGATTTGGAAAACGCCATTCAGGAAACCTATATTAAAGCAGAAATAAAATCAGTGATTATTACCGGTGCAGGGCCTAAAGCTTTTGTTGCCGGTGCTGATATTGCTGAATTTGGAGGATTAGATAAAGAACAGGCTATGGCATTGGCCAAACGCGGACAGGATATTTTTTTTAAAATTGAGAATAGTAAGAAACCAATTGTTGCAGCGGTAAATGGCTTTGCTTTAGGTGGTGGTTGCGAACTGGCCATGGCCTGTCATTTCAGGCTTTGCAGCACCAATGCCAAATTCGGACAACCCGAAGTTAACTTAGGATTAATACCAGGTTATGGTGGCACACAGCGTTTAACCCAGTTGGTAGGTAAAAGCAAAAGTATGGAGTTGCAAATGACGGCACGTTTAGTTGACGCTAATGAAGCCTTGCAAATGGGCCTGGTAAATTATGTGACTTCACCTGAAATTTTACTGGACCAAACAAAAGACATGTTGCATGTTATTATGAGCAAAGCGCCTATCGCCATTGGTAAAATTATTGAGTGTGTGAATGTGGCTGTGGTGAGTGACAGTGCCTATACCAATGGCAAAAGCGGGTACGATAAAGAAATAGAAGCTTTTGGCGATTGCTTTGTTACTGAAGATATGAAAGAAGGAACGACCGCATTTCTGGAAAAAAGAAAAGCAGAATTTAAAGGATGCTAGATCATTTTTCTATTAATTTTTCATCTATCAGATAAGCTTCTATCCCGCTTATTAACGTGATATCATTTTGTTTCTCTATTGTTAATTCAATGCTGTTTACAGTTATAGCGGGGAATGTAATTATCCGTTTCTTCCCGATGGTAGTTCCAAAAATCTCTTTCACCAACTCATCCTTACTATTAAATAACAGTAGTTTGAATGAATGGCAATGTTGCCCCTTTGCAAGTGCTTCACTTAGCACAATACAATTGATCTTTTTATTTTGCTTCATCTTCAACTCCATACCCACTGACTGCTGAATAGCTTCAGAAATAGCTATAACAGAATTTGCATTACCATCGCTTATTGCCGGTGCTTTTTTTAAGAGACCATGAAAAAGCTGGTAAGTGGGTGCATTTAAAAATAAGTTGTGTGAGAAATTTTTTGAAAGTAATTTTTTAAACCCAACCAACGCCGCCGAATCCATTTCAGAAACCAAACCTCGTTCATCGGGCGGTACATTTAATAATAGATTTGCCCCACGTCCAACACTTTTTAAATACAGGCCAAATAATTGTTCAGGTGTTTTCACTTGGCTGTCCTCTATTTTATGGTAAAACCAGCCTGGCCTTATGCTCACGTCACATTCGGCCGGTATCCAGTTTTTGCCAAGCACATTACCCGTATTCAAAGCATCCTGGGGCGGCCCTCCTGCACCCCTTGTAAACCCTGCCGTATCCAGTGTATTCCAGTTTGTAGTTCCTGCAATCCCATCTTCATTGCCGCACCAGCGAATATCAGGACCAATATCACTGAACACCAGGGTATTTGGCGACAGGGTACGTACCGTTTTTTCGAAGCGATGCCAATCATACATTTGCTTTTTCCCATTTGGCCCCTCAGCATTGGCACCATCCCACCACAGTTCCCAAA
>CANKNL010000130.1 GCA_947483345.1 Chitinophagaceae bacterium
ACTAAATAAATCCACAAATCGGCCCATATAAAACCTTTCATTAAGCAAGCTCCGATGGCAACCGCAGGATTAAATGCGCCTCCTGAAAAACCGCCGAAAGTAAATGCACATGCTGTTAACGTAAACCCAATAGCTAAACCATAAAAACTATTCCCATTGGTTCCTTTAGCAGTAGACGAATTTAAAAACACATAAGCCAATGCAAATGTGCCAAGTAACTCAGCAATCAAGCCCTGACCTACAGATTTCACTGCACTGGTATCGGCACCTTTAACATCAAATATAAATGTAGCGATTGCCCAGGCTGCCAATGCTCCGCCAATTTGAGCTATCCAATAAGTAATGGCGTCTCCCATATTAATTTTACCCCTAACCAACATGGCTAGGGTAACGGCTGGATTATAATGTGCGCCGGATATATGCCCACCAGCATAGATCATAACCATTAACATACTGCCAATGGCCAATGGCGCCATGGAGCCCGCAGCACCCCCAATAGCGGCAACACCAACGACTAATATCAGGAACAGGGTTCCAATAAATTCGGTCATGTACTTATTCATAATTATTTAGTTTTGATGTAAAATTTCAATATGCTAATTAAACTAAAAGGCTTTACTATCTGTTAACAATCTATACACAGCCCATGTATTAGTATACCTATTGCAATTTGACAAATTGTTCCCGAAAGCATATGGTTTGATACAAATCAAAAAAAACCCTCCTCAAATCTCAGGAAAACCCATCTTACAATAATTTTTTCCAACCACATTTACCCCGCGCTTTCATTTTAAGCTACCAAGCAGCCTATTTTCACATTTGCTCATTTGCATACTATTTGCCCTTTTTGTGTGATTTTAAAGGATCTGTTTTTTAGGCCTGCCATAGCTGTATGTGATTGTTAAAAAAAAGGATTTTAATATAAGATTGCCTGTAGAATGGATAAGGATGGACAAATCTATTATGCCCTATTTTTTGAAAATGCTGGGAAGCTAACCGATTTTAAAAAGATACTCGTATGACTGGTTAGTTTAACGCGCCGGAATCATATATAACTATTAATTAATAAATAAATTGCAAACTGTTGTCTATTTAAAACATTTTACCTATTTTTACCTACGTTGAAGATATTTATTTACATATTCATTTTATTTATTGGACTAAACTTTACTTCTTTTGCACAAACAAAAAACCCTGCTCAGGGTGATCCAATTGCAAAACTGATAAAGCCTTATCCAATTCCTGCTACTACAGCAATCAATTTTGATTTTCTGTATGGCTATGATCAATCTTTTACCCTGCAGATCTACAATTTTATGGGGAAAAAAGTAATCGAAATCAGCAAAATTCTTCCTCGCATAAATTTATCCTTAGAAGATTTTTACCGTGGCATTTATGTTTATCAACTCCGAGATAAAGAAGGTAAAATTATAGAGTCAGGTAAATTTCAGGTAGTTAAATAACCAATCCTTTTTTACATTACCTGCACAATCAAAAATTTAAGATAGTGTGTATTTTCTTGTCCCCGTATAACCGGATGATCGGCAGATTGCGAATTGAAAACAACTTGCCGTATTTTTCTTTTTGCATCGGTGGCAGCCATTTGAATAATATCCAAAAACAATTCGGGTTGTACCAGATTGGTACAACTTGATGTAACCAAAAACCCACCAGGTTTTACTAATTTCATCCCGCGTAAGTTAATCTCTTTATAGCCTGCAATGGCCTTATCAATAGTAGCCCTGCTCTTAGTAAACGATGGCGGGTCAAGCATTACAACATCCCATTGCCGGCCTTCTTTTGACCATATTTTTAAAACATCAAAAGCATTTACACATTCGAATTTACAAACGGTTTCCAATCCATTTAACACGGCATTCTTATTACTCATATCAATGGCATTCTGCGAAATATCCAGTCCTAAAACTGATTTGGCACCATAATGAGCGGCACTAATTTCGAAAGAACCCGTATAGCAAAATACACCCAATACATCTGCGCCTTTACAGATGTGCTCAATAGCCCTGCGGTTATCCTGCTGATCTAAAAAAAAACCTGTTTTTTGGCCATTGGCAATATCAACATGAAATTGCATACCGTTCTCATTGATGATGATATTGGTGTCAAATTCAGCCGATAAAAATCCCTTGTGCTGCTCCATGCCTTCCAGTTCTCTTACCGGCACATCATTACGTTCATAAATTCCTTTGGGTTCAAATATTTTTTCAATGGCTTTTACAATGGCAGGCTTCCACACATCAATACCCAATGCCAGGGTTTGTATAACAAAATAATCGTTGAATTTATCAATAATCAATTGAGGTATGCCATCTGCCTCACCAAAAATAAGCCGGCAGTTTTCGGTATAACCAATCTTTTGGCGATAATGCCAAGCCTGCTGTATGTGGTTAACAAAAAACTGATCGTCAATTCTTTCTGTCTTATCACGGGTTAGTAAACGAACTATGATCTGAGATTGCGGGTTAATATACCCGGTGCCAATGAATTTCTTATCAAAAGTAAATACCTCCACCACTTCTCCGGCTTTTGCGGCTGCATCCAAGGCCTTTCCGGTATTTACCTCGTTTTTAAATATCCAGGGATGCCCCGATTCTACTCTGCGGCTTATATTTTTATTTAAAAAAATGCTTTTCATGGCGCAAAGGTAACATCCGTGTCATACATCATGCGGAAATGAACCTTTTATTTGCAAAAAATTGCCAATTTGACTGCTAATAAAGCCTTGGCAAAATGTTTGACTGTTGTACCTTTGCAACCAATTTTTAAAAACAGCTCATGAAAGAAAAAGTGACTTTTACACAGGAAAACGAAGACCTGAATATTAATGCAGATGCCGATGTACCCGGAAACACGTATTTAAGTAATCCTGAGGGTGAGGAGCTGGTACAAAAACTTCAGGCTGAATTAGAAGAACAAAAAGATAAATATCTGCGTCTGTTTGCCGAATTTGATAATTTTAAACGCCGCAATGCCAAAGAAAAAATTGAATTAATTCAAACAGCAGGTAAAGATGTCATTATTTCTTTATTAGAAGTAATGGACGATTGTGACCGGGCTGAAAAACAATTACTTGAAAATGCTGATATTACGGCACAAAAAGAAGGTGTTCAATTGGTATTTAATAAATTAAGAACCACATTACAGGCAAGAGGCTTATTAGCAATGGAAAGTATAAACACTGACTTTGATGTTGAAAAACATGAAGCCATTACTGAAATAGAAGTGGCCGGGAAACTGAAAGGCAAAGTGGTTGATGAGGTTGAAAAAGGTTATTACTTAAATCAAAAGATCATTCGCTTTGCAAAAGTAGTTGTTGGCAAATAATTAAATTTAAGCTGCAACTAATTTTAAAATAATACGACTTAAAAGTCGTTTTTAAATACCAAGAACTAAACATGTCGAAAAAAGATTTTTACGAAATATTGGGCGTCACTAAATCATCATCCCAGGATGAAATAAAAAAAGCATACCGTAAGGTTGCCATGCAATATCATCCTGATAGAAATCCCGGCGATAAACCTGCAGAAGAGAAATTTAAAGAAGCCGCTGAAGCGTATGAAATTTTAAGCGACTCGGATAAACGTGCGCAATACGACAGGTTTGGACATCAGGCAACCGGTGCAGGCAGAAGTGGTGGCTACAGTGGCAGTGGCGGGATGAATATGGATGATATTTTTAGTCAGTTTGGTGATATTTTTGGTGATGATAGTCCGTTTGGCGGTTTTTTTGGAGGCGGTAATAGCAGACGCAGTTCAGGAGGAAGAAGTCGTGGCACACGCGGCAGTAACCTGCGTGTAAAAATAAAACTTAATTATGAAGAGATTTCGAAGGGTGCACAAAAGACAATTAAAGTAAAAAAATATGTGCATTGCAATACCTGCAATGGCAATGGCGCTAAAGATAAAAACAGTGTTCAAAATTGCGGCACTTGTGGCGGAAGCGGGCAGGTTCGCAGGGTGCAAAATACCTTTTTAGGCCAAATGCAAACAGTAACCACTTGCCCAACCTGTAATGGCGAAGGTAGTACGGTTACGCATAAATGCACTGCCTGCAAAGGCGATGGCAGGATCTATGGCGAAGAAACAGTAACCATTGATATCCCCGCAGGTGTTCAGGAAGGCATGCAATTAAGTTTGAGTAGCAAGGGTAATGCAGGAGAACGAGGAGGAGCAGCAGGTGATTTAATTGTTTTGATAGAAGAAGAATCGCATCCTCAGTTACACAGGGATGGTTTGAATGTAGCCTTTGATCTGCATATTTCTATACCCGATGCTGTATTTGGAACACAGATAGAAGTACCAACCATTGATGGCAGGGCAAAAATTAAAATACCCCCCGGCACACAAAGCGGCAAAATTTTCAGACTCAAGGGTAAAGGGTTCCCCAATGTAAACAGTTATGAAAAAGGTGATCAGCTTATACAGGTAAATGTATGGACGCCCCAACATGTATCATCACCCGAAAAAGAAATGCTTGAGAAATTACAACAGTCAGAAAATTTTCAACCCAAACCGGAAAAGAGTGACAAATCGTTTTTTGATAAAGTGCGGGAAATGTTTTCTTAGTCTTTTTTAATTTTTTTTCGCTTTTTAGTATTGTTATAAATCTGCTCTGCATTCTCAATCAACTGTAAAAATTCTGTTTGCAGGTAGCTCGACGGATCGTATGAATCGTATGCTATCTTTTCTATATCGTGCCACTCAACAGGCTTCATGTACTTTGATTGTTTTATTTTTAAACCAAACAGGGTTACCGCAGTGGCAAACTGTAAATCCTTATCGATATTTTTGAACTCGCTGAAATTGACCGGACAGGAATTGGTCATCACAAAATGCACGGTATCCGAACACAGGCTGTATCGCATATCAATAGCAGCCAGTTTATCAGTTGAAAAAGTTGTTGATTTAAAATTGTTATCCGATGCCGGTACGATTTCAAAAATAGCCAGCACACTATTGCCACTCCCTATTTCACCTCCTTCCAAGTCAATTGTACTGTCTGCTACCGCATCTCTTCTATTATCAAATCCAATCAACCTGTATGATTTAACCTGATCCGGATTAAATTTAATATTCATAAACACATCATCCGCCACGGCGTAAAATGTTTGCGTTAATTCTTTCATTAAAATTTTTTCTGCTTCATTTATACCATCTAAATACGCATAATTACCATTACCATTTTTTGCCAGGGTTGCCAGTTTAGAATCTTTAAGATTACCCCTGCCAACCCCTAAACAAGTAAGGTAAATCCCCCCCTGCCTTTCCTTGGTAATTAAATCATCCATGGCTTTTTCAGATGTAAGCCCCCTGTTAAAATCGCCATCAGTAGCCAGAATAACCCGGTTATTGCTGCCCTCTTTAAAGGTACTTCTGGCCAGGGCATAGGCCGTCATTATTGCGGCTTCACCATTGGTATCGCCATTGGCGGTTAATTCTTCTATAGATCGTATTATTTTTTCTTTTTCGGCTCCACCAGTTGGTTTCAGCCATACCCCAACTGTTCCGCCATAAGCCACAATGGATACGGTATCTATAGAACGAAGGTTTCTTACAAACATTTGAAAAGCCGCTTTCAGTAAGGGCAGGCTGTTGGGCTTATCCATACTTCCGGAAGCATCAATTAAAAAAACAAAATTACCCGGAGGTATCATGTTCAGATTCAATTTTTTGGCATTGATATTTAAAAAAAGTAATTGTTTCTCCATATCCCAGGGACAGGATGCGAGTTGTGATTCAAACCGAAAAAGTGCCTCATTTTCAGGCTCTCGATAATGCAGGTTAAAATAATTGACCATTTCTTCAGTTCTAACAGCATCCGGAGGAACAACACTTTTTGAATTGATAAAGCGTCGGACATTGCTATACGAGGCTTTATTAACATTTAACGAGAACCCGGTATTTGGGAATTTGTCGGCGTTTACAAATTCATTTTCGATAAGCTGAAAATAGGTCTCTTCATCAATGTACCATCGTTTACGGGAGGTTTGATCTAAGTTTTTGGTAACGGAAATAAGTCTGGGCTTATTACTGTTTACATTTGAAGGCAGAATTTTTAAATTAATATTCTGCCATTCATCGCATTTCACTTTCATCATTTTAGCTTCATAGCCATCAATACTTATAGATATAGTATCAAATAAAGCATTGGTGGTAATTCCAAAGCCTCCAAAATGATCGGTAAAATAAAAATGCTTATTTGACTGTAGGAGAATTTTTACAGTTTGCAGAGGTTGATTTTTTTCATCTTTTATTTCGCCACGCAGATAATATTGGGCATTTGTTGTAAATGCCTGTAAAATAAATAATAGATGAAAAAGATGTTTTTTCAATAGCAAGCTGATTATAACAAACAATATACCCTAAGCTAAGATATTCTTTTATTGCTTTATGCTGCCTGTTAATCCTCAACCAACTGATAAATTTCTTTTAAATTTCTGCCAAGCCCATCATAATCAAGTCCGTATCCCAATAAAAATTTATTGGGTACGTTAAAGCCCAGATAGTCGATGGTAAGCGGATGAACCAATGCGGTGGGTTTATGTAACAAGGCGGCAATTTTTAAACTGGCCGGTTGTTGATTTATTAATTGTGGCAAAAATTCATGCAAGGTTTTACCGGTATCAACAATATCCTCTACTATAATCACATGCCTGCCATGTAAAGGCACATCCAGGCCAATAGAAGTGATCACATTACCTGTTGACTTTGTCCCTTTATAAGAGGCCAGTTTTATAAAACATATTTCTGCTTCTATAGTAAGCTCTTTAAACAAATCGGAAGCAAACATAAATGAACCATTTAAAATACTGACAAATAATGGTCTTTTATCTTTATAATCTGCATTGATTTGTTTGGCCAGTTTATTAACCTGCTCCTGAATTTGCTCAGCTTTAATATACGGCTGAAATTTTTTATCCAATAAGGAAATGATCATGTTTAAAATTATTTAATCTTTTATAAAACATTGAATGATTTATTTGGAAACAATTATTTTTTGACCGATTCCCAATTCATCAGAAACCAATTTGTTCCATTTTTTTAATTGCTTAATGGACACTTTATAGATTTTGGAAATCGCATACAGGCCTTCTTTTGGGGCAACCACATGCACTTTATTTTTTTGGAAATGGTCATTATCAGCACTGTTCACTACATCGCTTTGCAAAAATAATTTGGTACCCGCCTGTAAGTTAATCCCGGCATCTAAGTGATTATACATTAAAAGATATCGCAGCTGAATACCCGTTGCTTGTGCAACATCATACACCGTTTCGCCGGGTTGTACAATATAATATGCGGTATTGCCGGTTCTTGATTTTTTATGCAAAAAGATAAATTGATCTTTGCTCAAAATGCCTTCTTCGGTCAGGTCGTTAAAATCCATCAATTTACTTAAGCTGATATTATTTTTATTGGCAATCAGCAGTAATGAAGTCCCCTTTTTTACAAAAACACATGGGGTATTATTGATACTGCTAACTTTTTCGGCTTCGGGTGAAACCGTATTAATATCGTTTACCAAAGAGGGACTTCCGGCTCTTGTGCCTACCGGCTTTTCATTATCGTTCACTTCCGCTATGGCTATGTCCTGACTTGGGATATGCTGTAACGCATATAAACTATATTGCTGAAGATCGTATTGTTCAATATAACTAATTAACAGATCGGGATATTTTGGATTGGTTGCATATCCTGCTTTCTTTAAACCTCTGGCCCAGCCTTCGTAATCAATAGGATCAAGCGCAAATAAAGAACTGTATCTTTTGTTGGCTTTTAAAAAATCACTATGGTCGCGATAGCTTTCATCGGCATTGTTATAAGCCCTGAAACATTCCTGGTTTGTATCATCATCATGTGTAACCGTTTCACCGGTCCAGGTATTTTTACATTTAATCCCAAAATGGTTATTTGATTTCTTCACCAGGTCGCTGTTACCGTTTTCTGATTCCAAAATGCCCTGTGCCAATGTGATGGATGCCGGTACACCTGAACGTTTCATTTCGTTGATGGCCATATCTTTAAACTGTGCGATATAGGCTTCTATCGTAACACGTTGAGCGATTGCCTTATTCAAGCCAATTGATAATAAAAGGATTACACTAATTTTGTACATCTGTTATTTTTTTTGAATCAATAAGAGCCCATCTCTTATTGTAAGCATCACTTGTTGAACCCGTTCATCATTTTTTACATGTTCATTAAAAGCCTGTATGGCTTTGGCATTCTTCCCTTTTATCTGATCATCCAAA
>CANKNL010000131.1 GCA_947483345.1 Chitinophagaceae bacterium
CTGCCACCACTGTATTGGCCGGATGCAGAATTCATTAGCATGACAAAGGGTAAAACAAAAAATAGGGTCTTCAAAAAAATAAATTTACTAAATATACGTACTTATACTTAAGTATTTCATTTTATCATATTAAATTTCTTTTAAATTTCATAGCAACGTCTCTCTTCTGGTTTGTGTGTATGGCTGAGGACGTTGCATATTTTATGAAGGGTAGTACGCAACGTCCCGTGTCGGAGACGTTGCTGAGAAACACAACTTTCCAAGGGCTCCTGTGCATGCCGGAGACGTTGAGATTATTTTAAGAAAGATGACATCTTTTCAAAAGATGTCATCTCATGCAAATCAGTATAATCCATGTTCCAATACACTGTTCAAAATCCGCCATTTTAAACTACTTTTGCAGCTCTAAAAAAGAGGATAGTTAGTACATGAAGAATATCAGAAATTTTTGCATCATTGCTCATATTGACCACGGCAAAAGTACCCTTGCCGATAGGCTACTGGAATTTACCCATACCATTGGCGAACGTGATATGCAGGCTCAAGTACTGGATGATATGGACCTGGAAAGAGAAAAAGGTATCACCATTAAAAGTCATGCGATACAGATCAATTATAAATGGAAAGACACCGAATATGTACTAAACCTGATTGATACACCGGGGCATGTGGATTTTAGTTATGAAGTGAGCCGTGCCCTTGCTGCCTGCGAAGGTGCATTGCTTTTAGTGGATGCAAGTCAGGGTATTCAAGCTCAGACAATCAGTAACTTATACCTTGCAATTGAAAATAACCTTGAGATAATTCCGGTGATCAATAAGATTGATATGGACGGTGCCATGATACCCGAAGTAACCGATCAGATTGTAGAACTCATTGGCTGTAAACCCGAAGACATCTTGCTTGCCAGCGGAAAAAGCGGCATTGGAATTGAAGAAATATTAACGGCTATCATTGATCGTATTCCTGCCCCAAAGGGCGATCCCAATGCACCGCTGCAGGCTCTGATTTTCGACAGTGTGTACAACAGCTTTCGCGGAATTATAGTTTATTACCGGGTGTTTAATGGTACGCTTAAAAAGAATGATAAGATTAAATTTAGTAATACAGGCCTCGAATATGGTGCTGATGAAGTGGGCATATTAAAATTTGGTATGGCTGCCAGGCCCGAAGTGGCAGCAGGCGATGTGGGCTATATTATCACCGGCATTAAAAACGCCAAAGAAGTAAAAGTGGGTGATACCATCACGACAACAATTAATGGTTCAACTGAAGCGATACAGGGCTTTGAAGATGTAAAGCCAATGGTTTTTGCAGGGATCTTTCCTGTAGAGACCGATGATTTTGAAGAACTGCGTGACTGTATGGATAAATTGCAGTTGAATGATGCTTCCCTTACATTTGAGCTGGAAACCAGTCAGGCATTGGGCTTTGGCTTTCGCTGCGGATTTTTAGGCATGTTGCACATGGAGATCATTCAGGAACGTTTAGAAAGGGAGTATAATCAAATGGTGATTACCACCGTACCCAACGTAAGTTTTATTGCTACCACTGTGCGTAAGGAAGTAGTAAAGATTAACAACCCAACCGAAATGCCCGACCCTACAAGGATCGATCATATTGATGAGCCGTTTATCAAAGCACAGATCATAACCAAACCAGAGTACATAGGTAATATCATGACACTCTGTATTACCAAAAGAGGAATTCTAACACACCAGCATTACTTAACCCCAACCCGCGTGGAGCTTAGTTTTGAAATGCCTTTAACCGAAATTGTTTTTGACTTTTATGATAAACTAAAAAGTATGACCCGGGGTTATGCCTCTTTTGATTATCACCCTTTAGAATATCGTGCCAGTGATATTGTAAAAATGGATATTTTATTGAACGGTGAAAAAGTGGATGCCTTAAGTGCCTTAATACACCGTGGCCGTGCACATGAGTTTGGCCGTAAACTTTGTGAAAAATTAAAAGAGTTATTACCAAAGCAGCAGTTTCAAATTGCGATACAAGCTGCTATTGGTGCTAAGGTTGTGGCAAGAGAAAATATCAGTGCTATGCGAAAAGATGTTACAGCCAAATGTTATGGAGGCGATATCAGCAGAAAAAGAAAATTATTAGAGAAACAGAAAGAAGGTAAGAAAAGGATGAAGCAGATCGGTAATGTGGAAGTGCCGCAGGAGGCGTTTTTGGCAGTATTAAAATTGAACGATTAGACCATTCTGTGTGCCTCCCTTGGAGGATGACTTGGAGAAGATATGAGCGAAGATTATAGTTAAGAAACGTAAATATAAAACCAAACGAAATCACACGCCATCTCCATTGGAGAGGGCTGGAGTGAGGTCACCGGAAAGTTTAAGTAAATAAGTAATTTTAAAAAAACAAATCCCATGAGCAATTTTTCTTTAGATGCCGATATGGAAATAGAAATAATGGCCAGCTTCATCCAAAAAGGCAGTGATGCCCCTTTAATTGGTGTGGATTATGAATTCAGGTTGTTTGAAAAAGATCTGATGGAAGATGATTATCTGGGTAAAAGTGCACTGGATGAGCATGGTGTTGCCAGAGTAACTTTTAAACATGGTGCGTACATGGATTTTTTAAATCCGGAAAAAAATCCGGATCTGTATTTTGCTTTATACAAAGCTGATGCGCTCATTTTTCAAAGTAAGGTCATGCGTGACCTGGATATTGAAGGATTAGAAAAATTTAAAATGGGCGAGGGCGAAATTATTGATTTGGGAACATTTTTGGTTAACGCTTAATCATTTCCCTTTCCTTTAGGCTTAGCCGGCTCGGTATTTTTTAGTTTATTTTCATCAATAATACCGGATGGATCACGTATAGGATTTGGTACAGGTGCCTCGCCATCAGGCGTTACCAGGTTAAATATTTTTTCTACATGCACCCATTTACCGGCTTTCCATTTAAAGCCTTCATAGTCACCATCACCAATCAGGGTCCATTTCTTTTTGGGTTCATTTGATTCTGATATCAGGTGCTCAACAATGATCATGTCCAAATCTTTATCATAGGTAAGCCGGGGACCGGCTTCTTTTTTATATTCCATGATGTAGCGGCTCTGAGAAGTTTTAAAAACAGAATCTTCTTCATAACTGAAATAACGGCCGCCAAAAGTAGGTTCCTCATTTAAAAAGTTAAGTACCTCAATAATTTTACGGCTGCTGCGGATATTATTTTCATCAAATCCGATGAGGGTATAAAAATTCTGATTACTGCTTTTCTTCAAAATAATTTTATAATAAATAGCACCAATCCAACCATAGTTATTGCCAATGGTGTCTGTTACATTGCTGGTAACATCCGACTTATCTATAAGCGGATATAATTTTAAAGACCCATCATAAGTTTTCATTTGAATGGCGCCATGCTGTCGAATAATATTTTCATTAATGACCAACTGCCAGGTAAAGATCCTGAATACACTGTCGGGCGAGTACTGTATTGATATCGTTTGCAAGGATTCGAAAGGGTAGTGGAAAGCATTTTTTGTTTTCAGTGCCCGCACCAGCATACGTGTAAAACTGCTGTCGGCATTAAACCGGTCATCAGCATTTCTGCCCTGTATAATTTGTACAGAAAATGCCCTTAATGAATCTTCTTTTTGCTGCAGTAATTTTAAATCTGCTTTGCTGATACCTTGTGCAAATGACAAATGGCTGATCAGAAAGAAAAACAATAAACCAGACAGTTTCTTCATGCAATAAATTTAGTCAATACTTAAACAAGTTGGTACAAAGTTATTGATTAGGTATAAAATTTAACTAAAGATTAGCCACCAATTAACTGGGGCACATAGATTTGATGAGACGCCTACTGGATATTTTTTAAATGCTTTGAAAAAGACAGTAAGGATTCATAAACGGCATCAATACGATTATCGTTCAAATCTACTTCGGGCCTGGTTGTAGGCAGAAAGATTGTTTTTACACCCAAGTTACGGCCAAATTGCATATCACTGAGTGTATTACCAACCATGATGGCTTTGCCGAAATCAATTTCTGGAAAATCCATTTTTGCCTGTAAACCCATGCCGGGATTGGGTTTGCGGTTTAGGCTATCGTCTTCCAGATCCGGACAAAAATAAACGGCATCAATTCGGCCACCTGCTTTTGTAATTTCGGCAATCATATTTTTATGAATGAGCTCTAGGTCTTCTCTGTTGGTAACCCCTTTCCCAATACCTTTTTGATTGGTTACCACTATAAGGCGACTGAATATTTTTGCAAAAACAGCGATCGCTTCTCTGGCGCCATCATAAAAACTAAATTCATCCCAGGTGTGTATATAATCCAGGTGTTTTTCATGATTGATCACACCATCGCGGTCAAGGAAAAGCGTCCAGGATTTGTCTATTTTGCTAAGATCGATCATGTATTTCTTATATTAAACCGTTAGTTTAAGGCCACTATAATTTTTGAATGGTATGCCAATTTTTAATCCAACTTCTAAATTCTAACTCCTAACTCCTTCTGTGCTCTTTCGTAATCTTCGGGAATACCAATATCTATAAAATAAGTATCCTGTACAATGCCGACCATTTTTCTTTTGTCAACATATTTTTCCAGGTAATCTTTTTCAAAAGAGAAATGTTGTGGCCAAACTTCCTGTAAGAATACGGCAACTTGAAGTACATAAACGCCACCGTTTATCAATCCTGATTTATAAAATTGCTTTTCTTTAAAACTGACTATAGCATGATCATGGTTCATTTCTACAACGCCATATCTGTTAAAATCCTGCATGGGCTTTAAAGCCATTGTACAGTCTGCGTTGCAGCTATCATGCCAGGCATAAAGATTTTCGATATCTGTTTTAAACAAGGTATCGCCATTAACTATTAACACCGTTTTTGCTGTAGCCAGGCTGCAGGCCAGCTTTACCGCACCGCCGGTACCAAGCGGTTCGGCTTCAATTGAAAATTGTTTGTTGAGTAAAGGGTATTGTTCATTAATATAGTTAATGAGGAGGTTGCTTTTATAGCCAACAGAAAATATGATTGAATTGATGCCCTGACTCAATAAATGCTCAACCACAAAATAGATAAATGGTTTACCGGCAACGGGTGCCATACATTTTGGTAAATCCGAAACCACAGTACGCAGTCTGGTACCCAATCCGCCGGCTAATATGATGGCTTCTTTAATCATCCGAAGTATTCGGCTTCAACCAGCTGACAAATGATATGTCCTAACATAATATGGCTTTCCTGAATCCGGGGAGTATCTGTAGAAGGCACATTGATCAGGTAATCGGAAAATGTTTTCAGGGTGCCGCCGCTTGCTCCGGTAAAAGCAATGGTGACCATGCCTTTTTCTTTGGCCATTTCAAAAGCATTAAAAATATTCAGGCTGTTACCCGAAGTACTCAGGCCAATTAACACATCGCCTTTTTGGCCAATTCCTTTTATTAAGCGGGAATAGATCACATCATAACTGTAATCATTGGCTACAGCTGTTAAGTAAGAGGTATTGCAATGCAAAGCCTCGGCCGGCAAGGCATCTCTGTCGGTATAAAAGCGGCCACTGAACTCGGCGGCCAGGTGCTGGGCATCTGCAGCACTGCCTCCATTACCACAAAATAATACTTTGTTACCGGCCTTAAAAGCCTTTACAATAACTGCAATACAATCCTGTACCGTTTTTAATAATTCCTCATTTTGTAAAACTTGCTGTTTTACCATTATAGAGGACTGTACAATATTTTTTATCTGTTCCATATTAATTTTTTAAATGCTCCAGGTTGTTAAACCGTATTTTGTAAAAGAATAATCCCTCACCACACCACCAAAATTATTCAATGTTTTTATAACGGCATAGCGGGTGTTATTCGGACAATAAAATATCATAAATCCACCACCTCCGGCGCCACTTATTTTTCCGCCTGTTGCGCCCGATGCTTTGGCCGCAGCATAAACTTCTTCAATAGCGCTATTGCTGATATGGGCTGCCATATTTCTTTTCTGTTCAAAACCATAATCCAATATTAACCCAATCTCATTCAGGTTACCCTGTAATAAAGCTTCTTTCATCATCCTGGCCTGCTCTTTAAGATGGTGCATGGCCTCAATACTTTTTTCATTTTTGTCTTGCACATTTTTTACCTGTTCTTTAATGATGGCAGCACTCTCTCTTGATGTAGATGTAAAATATAACACTAAGTCATTTTCCAGCTCATGTAAATATTGAGGTTTAATCCGCAGCGGATTAACAATGACCTTATCAGCATAAAATTCCATAAAATTTACACCGCCAAAAGTAGCGGCATACTGATCCTGTTTACCACCTGCCAGTTGCAGATCATGCCGCTCAATATCATAGGCATATTGGGCAATCTTATATTCATCCATGGGCAATTTCAGCATTTCTACAAAAGCGCCAAGTACAGCTACAACCAGTGTTGATGAAGTGCCTAATCCAGAACCGGCAGGCGCATCAACAAAAGTAGATAATCTAAATCCGGGTAATTGTACCGCCTGATCTTTTTGAATACGGTTATAAACACCTTTTAGCAGATCCAGTGTTCCATCAATGGGTAATAAGGGCAGGAGGTCAAATTGTTGTGATTCATTTCTGTCGAGTGCTTCTACAATAATTTTATTTTCAATTAATGGTTCTATGGTTGCATAGGCCGACAAGGAGATCGTTGTATTTAGAATGGCACCGCCAAACTGATCGCTGTAAGGACTTACATCTGTACCCCCACCAGCCAACCCAATTCTTAAAGGCGCTTTGCTTCTGTAGATCATGTCATCTGTTTAATGGCACAATTTACTTACTATTAGCCAATTCAAGGATGCTTTCTACCATTTTTGTCCAGCTGAATTTTTTCTTTTCTTCAATGACGCCGGCCTGGTAGTCATTTTCTCCCTTTGTAAAGTATTCCAATATTTTTTCTGCAAGTGATATGGCATTGGGTTCTGCTACAAGTCCTGCAATAGTATCAGGCACCATGTCTGGTAAGCCGCCCACATTGGTCACGATCATGGGTACCTCAAAATGATAGGCTAAAGGTGTAACACCGCTTTGGGTGGCATGTCGGTATGGCTGAATAACCACATCGGCAGCACAAAAGTAATTTTTAACATCACCGTTCGAGATGAAAGTGGTATGTAAAATTAAATGGTCCTTAATGTCAAGTTTGTCTATTTGTTCGTCATAAAGTTTTCGGTCATCATAAAATTCACCGGCAATCAACAATTTGAAATCTGTAAATGGGGTGGGTGCACTTTTGAGGATTTTGATCGCATCCAGTAGCATATCCAGTCCTTTATATTTTCTGATAAAACCGAAAAACAATAAAATCTTTTCAGTATTACCAATACCTAATTGTTTTCTGGCTTCTGCTTTTGTAATTTTCGCTCCAAAATTATCATACAAAGGGTGGGAGACCAGCAGGGCTTTTTTGTCTGTTGTAAACATGCGCAGATCATTCAGCACCTGGTCACTCATGGTGATAAAGGCATCTACCGGTTTAATGAAAAAACGGGTAAAGAGTTTATCGCCAATGCGTTTTTCATGTGGGATAATATTATCGGCAATACAAATAATTTTTGTGTGCTTGTTTTTTTTGATGAGACGAAGTATAGTTCCCAAACAGGGCCCCATCAATGGTATCCAATATCTAACGATAACGAGATCAGGTTTTAGTCTTTTAATTTCTGTCCCTACGCTTATCCAGTTAAATGGATTGATGGAATTGATGCGGGTATGTATATCCAAATCGATTGGAGCCGGTTCATCAGTGAATTGAGATTTACCGGGGAATAAAAACCCCGGGTATTGTAAGGCAAAAGAGTAAATACTTATTTGATGCCCTTCTTTGGTAAACTGGCGGGCCAGCCGTTCATTAAATGTGGTAATACCACCGGCACGTAAGGGGTGTGCCGGACCGATGATAATAACTTTATGGTATGGAAATGCGGATGACACAGATTTAAACGGATATCAACAGATACTTTTTGTTTTGTTTAGTAAATATTTTTCTTTGTATAACCGTCATCTCTTTTAGCGTAAGATTAAACCCAGTTCATACAGTCAATCATTTCCATTTACTTTTTTATAATTTCATAACCCGGGTTACGGAATACATTATAAGCCTGTCTTTTCTTCGATTAAATAATTATTTCTTTCGGGAGAATTCCTGGCGATCAACTCGCCGATAAATCCGCCCAAAA
>CANKNL010000132.1 GCA_947483345.1 Chitinophagaceae bacterium
ATCTTAGCGAGGGTAATTTCCGAAACATCCAGGGTTATTTTACGGCCTGTCCGTTAAGATTATTACTAAATCTGCGATTCTTCTTATAGTAACGAATCGGGTAGATATCAGGATTTTGCCTGAGTTTACCTATAAAACTTTTAATAGCCAGCATAACTACATTGCCGGATTTTGCCTGGTATGGGGTTCTGTTCATTTGGATAATGTTTAGTATTAGAGATAACGGCGCAATTTTAAAATTATTGTATGTAGAATAACAACTTTAACACGCAACCGGCTGTCATATGTTAATAGCTGCTACTGTGTGGATGTTTCATGTAGAGCCCTGTTATATAAAAAAGATTTAGAGTAAACGGGATTTAAGAAGACCTATGCCAATTAGTGTAATGACAACCGATACTGACAAGCATTACCATTTATGGGTACAATCGCATGAAGCCATACGATGTAGCTGTAGCTTGTTATATACCCTCATCCGAATTTGTTAAATGGATGAGGGTTGGCAATGCCATAACAATTACCGGAAATATAAAACGCCATCATTTTGGCTTAATTAAAAATCAGGACAGTTACCTGTAAGCCATTTCCTAAACAGGTCATCTGAAATTTTTACTACTTTCACGGTATCAAACTATGGATATACTTTTAGATATATTAAACGACATGCTGAAGGCATACCCGGCATCCGGCTTTATAAACAGCCTGCATCAGCAATATTGTAACCGTGGCGGATTAAGTAAAAAACAACTGGAAGGGCTTTATAGCAAGGCCGGCAAGGCATCAGGTATCTCACAAGGAAAACTGGCAACACTGGAAGCCATCATCAAAAAAAAGCCAACCAGAGAAAGGGCCGCCGCCACCATTACAGCAGCGATGCCTGTTATTGATGAAGCTGTGGGAAAAAATATCACAGCGATCCTCGACAAATATCCCCAGCATAAAAGATTGTTGTTTTTTAAATCAAAATTTGACAACCATGAAAATTTGTCTGCCCTGGAAATTGCAGAGGTCGAAAAATTTAAAAAATTATTGTTAAAATAACTTCTTATTCTTTTATAAATACCTGCGCTGCTGCGTCATTCTTTAAAAAGATCAGAGTGGTTTTGCCTGTATCTTTCAGGTACACCATTTTACGGGATTCACCACGAACTTTTAACCCATTATCAGCAGCCAACTCTGCCGAAAAGGTTCCCTTACCGGCGCCTTTTAATAACAGGGCCGATGTAGCATCATATACACCCACCATAACTGCAGGATCGTTTGAATTGCCACAGATCAAAATGTCTTTGAAGCCATCAGCATCCATATCGTCAATAACCACATCGTTGATATTTGAGAATTGGGCTTTTTCCGGAAAAGGAATAAAACGGAAAACACCAGGGCCTTCATTCATTAAAACCCCCGATTCGAAAAAATGGGTTTTAAAAACATCCATATTCTTTTTCTCGGATTCTGTAAAAATGCCGTCAAGTGTTTTGCCTGAATAATTATGATAGCGTATAAATTTTTTACGCATGGAAGGTATTTGATCAATCAATTGATCGCGGCTGAATAATGGGTAACAGCTTCCTTGTATATAGTAACCCAGTACTGCATCGTAGCTTCCATTATTGTCAAAATCCTTGGCATAAATAGTACAGGGTTCATTAATATTACCTTTGATGGTAGAATTTAATCCGCGGTTAGCCATTACAAAATCTATCCGGCCATCATTGTTCAGGTCCTCAGCTTTCATATTGTACCACCAGCCACTAAATGCATCCATGCTGATGAGTGTATCTTTATGCGAAGGCAAAACGATATGCACCATGGTTTCTTTTTTTACAAACTGTCCGTTTTGATAACTGTAAATCTCTACAGGCATCCACTCTCCGGCAATTGATAATTCATTTTTACCGTCTCCATCCACATCGGCCCAAACCGCCTGGTTTACAATGCCCGGGTTTAGTAATGCTTTTGCAAATGCCTTGGTTACATCTGTAAAAACACCCTTGTTATTCTGTAAAAGTATACTTCTGTCGGGCTTGGGGAAGGTGCCGGGTATCACATGCCCGCCAATAAATAAATCCAGATCTCCATCGCCATCAAAATCCAAAGCCGACACAGATGATCCGTTAAAACCCTCTACAGGCAAAGCGTTCAGCGACCTTGAAAAAACGCCTTTCCCGTCATTGATATATAAACGGTCCTGGTATAATTTACTGCCGGCAGCAAATTCGGCCCCACCGCTTACGACATATAGGTCCATATCTCCGTCTCTGTCTGCATCAAAGAAAACAGAACCCATATCTTCAAAATCTTTATCAGTAATAAATGCATTTTGTTTTTTTTCTGTAAAAAATCCATTTGTATTTTGCAGCATCAATTTTCCTTCGCTACCTGCAGGGCCGCCAATAAACAGATCTTCCTTTCCATCGCCGTTTACATCTGCTTTTGCATAGTAGGGTCCTTTACGGCTACACTTATAAGGGATTAAAGGCTCTCGTTTAAAATCAATAAAATCATTTTCTTTTTGTGTGTAAATTAATTTTCTTTCAGTACTGATATCTCTAAAACGGGGATTGTTTTTTTGGGGTATTGTGCTGGCCGGGCTTACCGCATTCGACTCATAGAGCGTTAATTCCTGATCGGTACTTACATTTTCTAAAATAATTTTCTTTTGATTTGGAAACGTGATTTCAACTTTTGGTATATTGGTTTCATTGGCCGTACCAAATTGAATAACATGCTCCATGCTTGATAAAAAACCATGTTGCGGATGATAGTGTTGAAATTGGATCTGACCTTTTGTATCTGTAAGCTTTACCGTTGTACCATAAACTTCATTATGCGATCCGGGACTTTTAAAAAAGCGAAACCTGAGATAATGTGATGCCTTTGACAGTTCTCTCACATTATTTTTTAAAATAAATGCCGGGCCATCTACATTGTTAACGATCAGATCAAGATCGCCATCATTATCCAGGTCGGCATAGGCTGAGCCATTTGAAAAAGAAGCCGGGGCGTCGCTCCAGGTGTTGGTGTAATTATCAAATTTTAAAGTGCCGTTATTGTGATAAAAATAATTTTTAGTAGGTACCGAGGGGATACTTTGTAACCAGGCATTGAGGTTAACGGTATTGCCTTTATTCATAATATTGATCACCGAGTCGAGCACAAAAACCTTATAATCCCAATCAGTGATATCCCGTTTTAAACCATTAGTGATATACAGATCCTTCCAGCCATCATTATCAAAATCGGCAATAAGCGGTGCCCAGCTCCATTCTGTTTCTGATACGCCGGCATAGTTGGATATTTCGCTGAACGTGCCATTGGCATTATTTAACTGCAGGCTGTTGTGTGGATACTGATAATATAAACCATATTTCAGCAGCAGTTGAAACTTGTCGTAATTTTGGTTTACCGCAAACAATTGTTTTTGTCTTACCGGGTCTTCAACGGCCATATCCACAACAAAAATATCTTCATGCCCGTCATTATTGATGTCATTGATGTCGGATCCCATGGCCGAAAAACTCAGGTGATTTATATATTCTTTCAGCCTGTTGGTAAACGTGCCGTTTCGGTTATTGATATATAAAAAGTCGGGTTTATTAAAATCATTGGCGGTATAAATATCGGGCCAGCCATCGCCATTGATATCTGCAATGGAAGCACTTAGCCCAAATGCATGATTGATCAGTCCTGCTTTTTGGGTGACGTCAACAAATTTTCCATTTCTGTTTTCATAAAGCCGGTCACTAACATAAACCGTACTGGTATCTTCCACGTATACCATTTTGCCATTTACAATGGTTGCCGGTATAGTCATCGACTTGCTGAAGTCGGTGGGATGATCTACAAAATAAACATCCTTATCACCATCCTTATCATAATCAAAAAAATAGGCCTGAATGGTAAAACTCGATTCTTCTAATCCATACTCAGCAGCTTTGTTGGTAAACGTGAGGTCTTTATTATTGATGTACAATATTTTTTTTCTCAGGCCGGGATCTTTAAAACCCGATTTACAAATAAAAATATCAAGGTAGCCATCATTATTAATATCTACCATGCTGATGCCGGTTTTAATGCCATCACCGCCAGTAACACCGGCGGCATCTGTAATATCTTTAAATTTAAAATTGCCCAGATTAATGTACAGCTTATTACTGCCAAGGGTAGACGAAAAATAAATATCCTGTAAACCATCATTATTAATGTCGCCAATACTTACGCCGCCGCCGTTATAGAGGTTCTCATACAGGTACATGAACATGGCCGGTGTTTCAACAATATCATTTCTAAAATCAACCCCCGTGAGGCTGTCGGGCATCAGCGTAAATAATGTTGGCAAATTTGCCGGTTGTGCCGAGCTATTAAAAATGAAAAAGCACGAGCAATACAATAGAATAATCCCTTTATTTATTTTTATCATAATTAAATTTACTTGGAGGAAGATTTGGAGAAAAATATAATTTTAGTATATTTTTCCCGACATTTTTTCCCTGATCAATACTGATTCTTGCTGTTTCGGGATAATGAATACCACCATACACCCGGCTCATACTTGATTCATGCGCGGCTTCATAAAATGAATTAAAGTGCCTGGTAGTATTACCGAATGGAATTTCTGTATCATCGGTAAATTCAAAATTTTCTCCAAACAAGGCTGTGAGCACTGTTGCACCAGCATTTGATACAACAGCATGCCCGCTGGTAAATTCAGGGAAGGGCGGCGTTTGCAGATAAGGCTGCCAGTTTTTATCAACCAGCCTGTTAATGATGGTTATGGGACGAATTAAATTGGTTTTGTACTTTTCATCCCAGCAACTGATAAAGGCATCAAAAAGTGCAGTAGAGGTAAGTACATAAGCCAGTGAGGATCGCATAACAGATTCATTTTTTAATATACAGGCCTGCTTTGTAATCATTATCCAATGGCCTCCCGGAGATATCTTATGAATAAAATAACTGAGGTGGCCTATATTAACGGCTACATTAGGGTTATCATCCCAATACATGGCTGTGGCTTTTTGAACGGTGTCTAATTTTTGTGTCAACGTATATAATTCCATCACGGTTTTATTAAACATAGATGTTTTAGACATGTTGTAAGGCAATTTTTCTTTGGGCGAAAATTGGGAAGCCGATTTTAATGAAAAAGGCCTGATGGTATTCCAGTGAGGTTCTAAAGCCTGTGCATATTCCAGGGGTGTTGGTTGCCAGGTTCCGGGTTTGTTAGAAACGGTAAATCTTGGTAAACCACGGGATTGGCTGTAATTATCTTTTTTAGCCCAGGCAACAATATGATCAGCCACGGTTTGGCCATACCGTATTGAATTTTTGATGAGAACAGTATCTCCGCCCTTAAATAAAAGGGAATCAACAAATGTCTGACGCCAGTCTTTCAGTTTATATTCGGAACCCACCAGATTTTCGGCTACAATAGAAAAGGATATGGCCGCAGCTATCAAATGATCAACCTTAATATCTTTCCCCGGAGCAGGTACTAAACCCAAGCCATTTAATTTACCTGATAAAGTATTCAGTGTGGGATCATCCTGTCGTATACATTCGTAAAATGCAATATTGGGGTACACATAAACACGGCTGGCAACAGGGGGTGTAAAAAAATCCACCATTGCCGTATTAATCAAAAGGGTATTAAGCTGGTGTAATAGGGCTGCTTCATGTTGTGCTTTAGCAGGTTGAAAATAGAAACCGGTTAATAGAAGAAATAAAAAGAATGACCTTTTTAAAGACAGTTGAGCTTTCATTTTAATTTAGTTTGATTAAAAAAATCTAATCAAATCTAAAATAAATAGAGGTCTTTTTCAACTTATCAATAAAATAAACCTGTTAACAGGCCGGTGATTGGTGTCAGGATACAGATTCTGTGTTCAGTAAAGCTTCGTCTTTTTTAAGTTGACGGTCAAAAACAAAAGTACCCAGCGGTACAAAAGCAGCAACAAAAGCTATCATAAACCAACCAAAACTTTTTTTAAATGTTCCCATTACTTCAAAAGCAAAATATATAAAAGATACAAAGAGCGCACCATGTACCCAGCCAAATACTTTTACAGCTTCCGGTATGTTATACAGGTATTTTAAGGGCATGGCAATTAATAACAATATTAAAAATGAGATACCTTCTGCAAGTCCTATCATTCTGAAACGGTGCAATAATTTTTTTGAATTTTCTTTCATAACTGTTTAATCTTCTTTTTTGGTTTTATCTGTTAATAATTTACAACTTGCTCAATAATACTTTCCGGTACATCACGCCATTCGTATTGCTGGTTACGGAGTTGTGGTTCAAATCCGGCTTCTTTGATGGCTTCCTGTATGGTTGTACTTGTAAACCGATGAGGGGCACCGGCAGCACTGACTACATTTTCTTCAATCATAATACTTCCAAAATCATTTGCACCTCCGTTTAAACAAAGTTGTGCCACCTGTTTGCCAACGGTTAACCAACTGGCCTGTATATTTACAATATTAGGCAACATTATTCTGCTGATGGCGATCATCCGGATATATTCTTCGGCTGTTGTTAAATTGTGTACACCACGTATTTTCGCCAATAGGGTATCCGCATCCTGAAAAGTCCAGGGGATAAAGGCCAAAAATCCCTTTGCATCAGCCGGTTTGCGGCTTTGTACTTCTCTTATTTTTACCAAATGCTCAAACCGCTCCTGTAGCGTTTCCACATGGCCAAACATCATGGTGGCCGAGGTGGTGATGTTTAGGTTATGGGCTTCATGCATAATGTCGAGCCATTCCTGAGCGCCACATTTTCCTTTGCTGATCAGGCGTCTTACCCTGTCGGTTAAAATTTCGGCACCGGCACCGGGCAAACTATCCATACCGGCTTCTTTTAAAGCTATCAATACTTCCCGGTGTGTGCTTTTCTCTAATTTGGTGATATGGGCAATCTCCGGGGGCCCCAGGGTATGCAGTTTAATATTGGGGTAAAGCGATTTGAGTGCTTTAAAAAGATCAACATAAAAACTTAGTCCCAACTCAGGATGATGCCCACCCTGTAATAAAAGCTGATCGCCTCCAAATTTTATTGTTTCTTCTATCTTGGTTTTATAAGATTCAATATCTGTTATATACGCTTCGGCGTGGCCGGGGATACGGTAAAAATTACAAAATTTACAATTGGCAATGCACACATTGGTTGTGTTTACATTCCGGTCTATCTGCCAGGTGACCTTACCATGGGGTACCTGTTTTTTCCGTAATACATCTGCCACAAACATCAATTCGGTTAAAGCAGCATTTTTAAACATATATATGCCTTCTTCTACAGTTAAAAACTCAAACCGAAGTGCTTTCTGATATAATGCTTTTAATTCCATGTGTATTCCGTTTATGTATTAAACAACAAAAATACATCCAATAGGTTGTAAATTCGAATGAACATACAATGAGAAAAATTTATTTGACTATATTATTTTTATTTTCACTTGTAAATCTGCACGCCCAGGAAATATTACCGCAAAAAGAAGCCAAATTAATAACCCGTTTCCCGTTTAAACAATTCAGCGGGGGAGTGATGGTATTACAAGCGCTTTTCGGTGATTTGAAAGACACACTGAATTTTATTTTAGATACCGGAAGTGGAGGCATTTCGCTTGACTCAAGTACCTGTGCCGAGTTTAATATTGCCCTAAAACCAAGTGACACCAGTATTACCGGCATTGGGGGTATCCGTAAGGTTTCTTTTGCTTTTGATAAAAGTCTCAGCCTGCCCGGACTTAAAATAGATCACCTTAACTTTCATGTAAATAATTATGAGGTACTGAGCAGTGTGTATGGTGAAAAAGTGGATGGCATAATCGGCTATAGTTTTTTTAGCCGTTATATTGTTAAAATTGATTTCGACAGCAGTATGATTGACGTGTATAGTCCCGGTAAATTCGACTATCCAAAATCAGGCACTATGCTGCACCCTGCCTTTACCAACCTGCCTATTCAATGGCTTAACATTAAGGATAAAAATAAACTTGGCTTTAATTTTTACCTGGATACCGGCGCCGGGCTTTGTTTATTAATGAGTGAAAAATTTGCGCTTGACAGTGGCATTCTTTTAAGCCGAAGAAAGCCTGTTGTTACACAGGCAGAAG
>CANKNL010000133.1 GCA_947483345.1 Chitinophagaceae bacterium
AACAGGCCGTTTTTCTTTTTTTTAGATCGGTTCAGTTGGGCATTCCTTTTCCGGATCGTAAGTATTACCTGTTGATGTTATTTGATCCGGCATTCATTAATGCAGAAACCCGTTTATACATCGTGAAAAAGATAAATGATCTTATTTATTATACCATTAGCGAATCCTTTCGGTGATCAAAAATAGTGGCGTGATTTCTTTGTCAATACTAAGTACAGCGTGAAGTGAACGGGAGCCTTTTTAAACGTTTACTAAAAAGCCCCTGTAGATACAGGGGCCGGTTACCAAAACTAACTGCTTATGAGAAATTTTAAATTGCTTTTCTTTTTCAATACAAAGGTGAGAAGAATTATAAAGCTGCACTGTTAAGAAAACACAAAACCACGTTAAAGTGGCGTTAAAATAAATCAGATTAGATGCCTGTGAGTCCAAAAAGCTGCAAAAAAAAGCCGCTTTATTTTACTAAAGCGGCTTCAACGATCTCATTATTTCTGATTAATTTCCTCCGGCTCCCATGCCAGCATTGGATTGGGTTCTTTTATTTTCATCTTCAATGGAGGTTTTGCGTTGACGGGCTGCTTTAACCTGTGCATTTCCAAAACGATAGCTGAAGTTTAATTTAAACTGACGGCTTTCCCAACGGCCGCTGGCTTCGCTGAACTGCCCGGTAAAATTAGAATAGCCCTTCCATTTCATCAAGCGGAACATATCACTCACAGACGCTTTAAGCATACCCTTGCCTTTTAAAATAGATTTCTGCAGGCCACCATCAATGCTGTACATGGCAATACTTTTAAAGGTGCCTTGCCAGATGGTTGGCGATGCATAAAACCCACTTAACTCGGCTTTAAAACCTTTGCCCAGGTTAAAACTGTTTTGCATATAGAAACTGGCTGCAAAAACGTCGAGGTTAACATTCCTGTCGCCACCACCAAAATTGGCTTTGTATGTTGAATAGTATGAATTTACATTAACAAAAAAGCTATACCATTTGTACTGAAAAGGATAACTGATATTTAAACTTATGATATCCTGCGTAGCCAGATTTTTTTTGGTTAAAAAACTTTTTGATCCTTCTGTGGTATCAGGTAGCTGTGTAAAAATGTCTTTTACGTGGCTGTAATTTAACTGTGTGTTTAATTTGTATTTGTACGTATGTGTTAACCCAAAACTATTGGTGTATTGTGGTCGCAGGTTTGTATTGCCTTTCATAAAAGTGTAATCATTTAATTTAAACTCAAAAGGATTCAGATCCTGGTATGCCGGCCTGTCGATTCGCCTGCTATAGGTTATCCCAAACTGGCTCATGGGGTTTTTGTTAAATGTTAATGCGGCACTTGGAAAAACATCGGTGTAATTGCGGTGTATTGAAGAATCGTAATTTTCATAGGTACTGTTAGTGTTGTTAAAACGTAAGCCTGTTGATTTTCCGTCACTAACCGTATTTTCAACCCGTACACCAATTTGAAACATAAAGCCAGTAAAGGCACGGTTATAATTTACATAAGCTGCATTAATTTGTTCGGTGTATGTAAAGCGGTTACTCTTGTCTTTATCATAAATTTCATTTGTACCATTCACGTTGTACCGTTGAAAATCATTATCCGTTTTTACAAAACCGATTTTGCCGCCTATGCCCAATCTACCCTTATAAAAATTTCTTTCATAGTCTGTCTTTACCGAAAAAATGTCAATATCGGTAGGGGAAATCATACGGTAAACATTACTGAATAACTTATTGTTTCCTGTGGCATCATAATAATCATTTGGCTGAAACTGATTACTACGGATCTTGAAATTACCATAATCGGCATCAATATTAAGTTCGGTGCCGCCGGTTACGGCATACCGATAATTAAGGTTGGTATTGATATTGCTGCGTTTTGAATCATTGTCACCGGTTGCCCTCAATATCCTCGAAAGGGTATTGGTTGGTTTATAAATGATTTCCATCGGGCCCTCAGTTTCAGTTATATTTTTCGACACATTACCATTTACAATAAATCCGATTGTACTTTTTTTGTCAATAAAAAAATCAGCACCTGCTTTATAATTATGCCCATATTTATTACGGTTTAATATCCTGTTATGCTGATCAAAAATACTGTCACCCTGCTCTCTGTAAAAATCCATGCGCATTTCATTGAGCCCGGTATTGAAATTGTAATTACCAAACATATTCATTTTGCTGTTACGGTTATTTAATGAAAAGCCGGTATTGTATTTGGCATAAGTGCCAATATTGTAACCGGCATTTACATTACCGTTTGTGCCCAGGGTTTTATTCTTCTTCAGTTTGATATTGATGATGCCGGCATTACCTGCCGCTTCGTATTTGGCCGAGGGATTGGTAATTAATTCTATGGCTTCTATCTGTGTTGATTGCAAAGATTTTAAATAGGCGGCAAGATCAGCTCCGCTGAGCGGGCTTGGCTTGCCATCAATATAAACCTGTACGCCATTTTTTCCGGCAAGGCTCAGGTTATCATCCTTGTCGACCATTACGCCCGGCGATTTGCGTAATAACTCCAAAGCATCATTACCAACGGCATTGATGGTACCTTCTACATTTAATATGGTTTTATCGGCCTTAACCTCAACAATCGGTTTTTGACTTGATACGGTTACACCCTGCATATTTTTTGTAACAGGTTCTGTATTGAGAACGGGAGCAGTGATATGGTCATTTTCTTTTACTTCAAAAATAGGGGAGGTTTTTTTTTGCATGCCCGATACTGAAGAGCTAACAAAATAGGTGCCCGGCTTTATTTGCATGAACTCATAAGTACCTTTGCTGTTACTCAAAGCTGTTTTAACAAGGGTTGAATCTTTGGCTGAGTGTAACAGAATGGTAGCAGCAGTTAAGGCTTTCCCGCTGTGATCATTGATTTGGCCATTTATTGTTGAGACATTTTGTGCAAAACTGTTAATGGCAGAGAATAGACTGATACTTAGTATCAGCATTAGTTTTTGTGACATGGTTATACTTTTGTTTCTGTTTTTTAAAATCCGGCGCAAAATAATTAAGTCGTATGGCATTTGGCATTGCATATCTATGAACGTGTTTTATAAAGGATAAATGGCAAATGGTCATTATTTTATAACATCCTTAGTGAAGATGACGGCTCACCAGTAATAATATTTTATAGTGCGCAATAATATTGGCATAAGTAAAGACTTAACTTTGCGATCAAATATTATGAAGACAAAATCAATTAAAAAAGATAAGGTAAACATCATTACGCTGGGGTGTAGCAAAAATATGGTGGATAGTGAGGTTTTGAGCGGTCAGTTGATTGCCAATGATATTGATGTGGTACATGAAAATGTAAAAAAGGATCATAATATAGTTGTGATCAATACCTGTGGGTTTATTGAAAAAGCAAAAGAAGAAAGTATAAATACCATATTGCAACAGGTAGAACTGAAGCGTCGGGGGAAATTGGATAAAGTATATGTTACCGGTTGCCTGAGTGAACGCTATAAAAATAATCTGGAAACTGAGATCCCCGAAGTAGATGCTTATTTCGGCACCATGGAATTGCCCAACATGTTAAAAACATTTGATGCCGATTATAAAAATGATCTGATGGGCGACAGATTATTATACACGCCCCAACATTATGCTTATATGAAAATAAGTGAGGGTTGTAACCGAACCTGTTCTTTTTGTGCCATTCCTTTAATGCGGGGGCAACATGTTAGCCGTACTATTGAATCACTTGTTGATGAAGCTAAACGATTGGTAGATCGAGGTGTAAAAGAAGTGATGCTGATTGCCCAGGAACTAACGTATTATGGGTTGGATATTTATAAAAAAAGAGAACTTCCTAAATTACTGCATGCACTGGCTGATGTAAAAGGATTGGAATGGATACGTTTACATTATGCCTATCCATCAAAATTTCCACTCGACATCATTGATGCGATAAAGGAACGGCCTAATATTTGTAATTATCTGGATATACCACTTCAACATGCGGCCAACAATATGCTTCATTTAATGAAGCGACAAATTACCCGGGAAGAGATGGAAGATTTGATTGGGCAGATCCGTAATAAAATGCCCGACATCTGTTTACGAACTACCTTAATTGCCGGTTTTCCGGGAGAAACCAGGGCAGATGTGGAAGAATTGAAAACCTTTTTACAAAAAATGCGTTTTGACAGGGTAGGTATTTTTACCTATAGCCACGAAGAAGGAACGACTGCGTATGACCTGGCAGATAATATTCCTGCAGCAGAGAAAGAAGCCAGAGCAGAAGAAATAATGGAAGTACAGCAGGAAATCAGTCTTGAAAAAAATCAGGAAAAAGTGGGTAAGATATTTAAGGTATTAATAGATAAAAAAGAAGCCGGCCGTTACCTGGGGCGTACCGAATTTGATAGTGTGGAAGTGGATAATGAGGTGATCATTCAATCTAAAAAGAAATTAACCATAGGCGAATTTGTACAGGTGAAGATCACCAAAGCTTATGATTATGATATTGAAGGAGAAGTATGCGCATGATAAGTATACACCATCTCTGGGCTATTTAACCGGGCATTAATAATTCAATATTTCATAATAACGGGTATCAAAAAATACTACGATTATTTAGGATATTTTTCAACCAGATTAGTTATGGGAGGTACCGTACACAAATAACTGAATATTGCTTTAATATCCGAGTCAGTCATGTTGGCAAATAATGACCAGGGCATTATAGAATTAACTTTACCCGGGTTTGAAATATATTTGGCAGGGTCGCGGCAGGTTTTAAATTTATCTAAAAACATCTCTTCGTTCCATTTACCAATACCGGTTAAACTGTCGGGCGTAATATTTGCAGAGTTGGCTTTAAAAGATCCCATATTAAATGTAAAGCCACCCGAAAATAATTTTGAGATTACATATTTTCCGTTTTCTTTGGGTGTATGGCAATCCATACAATTGGCACTGTTAACCATATAAGCACCGTATTTCACCTTGTCAGTCACATCAGGTTTAATATTATTTTCAAGCGAACTGCTTAGTAATACCGGATAAGCAACAGACATAGGTATTGTAAGAAAACGATCGGGCACTTTATTATTGCTTGGGCTAAGGGTACGTAAGTAAGCGATGATACTGTAAATGTCATCTTTACTCATTTGATTATAATGCGGGTAAGGCATGATCGGGTAAAGGGTATCGCCGTTTCTATTAATGCCTTTGGTAATGGCATTGGCAATTTCATCATCGGTCCATTTTCCAATTCCATTAAGTGTGTCGGGGGTTATATTTCTGGCAAAAACAACACCGGGGATATCATAAATTTCATTAAAAATCTCACCTCCTTTTCCTTCAGTTCCTTTTACAATCAGACCAGAAAATTTTGTGTAATCTCTTTGGCTATGGCAGTCAATACAACCCGAAACATCATTGGCAAGATACTTACCCCTTTCAATCATCTGCTTTATTGAATCTGCTTTGCCGCTATCAAGTCCGTTTCCTGTTTCACCACTATTGCAGGAAATAAAAAAAGCAACCATTGCAAATACAACAACAAGGCCTGTTGTAAGCGAAACAAATTTATTTTTCATCAGTGATTATTTTTAGTTGAGTGATTTAGTCAGAACGTTATGAAAGAAAAAATGTGCTACCGCCATAGTTAACGTTATAAATTTAGGCATTTGTTTGCTATTTGTGTAAAAAAATCAAAAATTAATTAACAGAACTATTCGGTTGGATTTTTGAGGATTAATGTAAGTTTGTTACATAAATCAGGCTTGAGGCTAAAAATCAACAATGAACTTTAAATCAACCTTAACGACATACGAACAAACCGGTTTTTTTTCAAAATTTGTATTGGATTACCTGAAAGGAGGTGAGCAACTTAAACCGTTTTATAAATACCCTGTGTCTATAGATGGTATAAGGGCGGCTATTGCCGACCGGAAAAAATATCCCGGCAACAGGGCCTTACTGGTTGCAGAATTACAGAAACAGTATAGGGGTATTACACTGTCGGCAAAACAACAATTTAATTTGGCGCAATTAAACCAGCCTGATACCTATACCATCACCACGGCTCATCAGCCCAATTTATTTACGGGGCACTTGTATTTCATATATAAGATTTTACATGCTATTAAGCTTTGTGATAAACTTATAGCAGAGATACCTGAACATCATTTTGTACCTGTTTTTTATATGGGCAGCGAAGATGCTGATCTGGAAGAACTGGGGCACGTAACCATCAACGGTATTAAACACGAATGGCAAACTGAGCAAACCGGTGCTTTTGGCCGTATGGTTATAGATAAAGCATTAATAAAAATACTGGATACCCTGGCAGGCGAATTAACGATTCATCCTTTTGGAGCGGAAATAGTGGACCAAATGAAAGCCTGTTATACCGATGGCTTAACCATTGAGCAGGCCACATTCAAACTGATCAATAACTTGTTTGGTGAATATGGACTGATCGTTTTTTTACCTGATAATCCGGCTTTAAAAGGCGCATTTATCCCAATTGTTGAAAAAGAATTAAAAGAGCAATTCTCTTACAAAATGGTGGCAGATACGGTCGCTGATTTTCCAGCAAAATATAAAGTGCAGGCAGGTGGCCGGGCATTAAATTTGTTTTATCTAAACGGCAACAGGCGGGATAGAATTGAGAAACATGAAAACCGTTATACAATAATGGATACAGGCATTAATTTGTCACCAGCAGAGATCTTACTCGAACTTAAAACGAATCCTGAGCGTTTCAGTCCCAATGTGATTCTGAGGCCGGTTTTTCAGGAAATGATATTACCCAATATTGTTTTTATTGGTGGGGGAGGAGAAGTGGCTTACTGGTTGGAATTGAAAAAGGTTTTTGATGCGGTACAGGTGCCGTTCCCGGTTATCGTTTTGCGTAATTCAATTTTAGTTGTTGAAAAAAAGGTTAGTGAAAAATGGAGGGCATTAGGTTTTTCTAATACTGATTTATTTAAACCTGAGCAGGATCTGATGAAACTACTGGTGAAAAGAGACAGTGCGGTTCAATTAAATTTAGAAAAAGAAAAACAAGGTATTCATACATTTTATACCCAGATAAAAAGCACTGCAGGCGCAGTTGATACAACACTGCAAAAACATGTAGCCGCATTGGAAAAACAGGCATTAACACGAATAGAGGCTCTTGAAAAGAAAATGCTGCGAGCCGAAAAAAGAAAATTTGAGGCCCAGCAGCGGCAGTTAAACAAACTTAAAACACAATTATTCCCGCATCAAAGTTTACAGGAGCGGGTAGAAAATCTGATGCCTTTTTATGCCAAATGGGGTAACGGGTTTATAAAACATATCTACGAAAATTCTTTAGGGTTGGAGCAGGATTTTGTGATTTTAGAAGAGGCCGAATAATTAAATTAAAAGTATCTCGCATATATCTGCTGCCGTACTGACTGTTAATCTTATTTTAATCGGTCGGTTTTGTTTAAATTTTATTTACGGGTAAAAATTGGTACATTTAGTATTAGTAATCAATATCTAACTGAAACGTTCAATTAAAATTTATTATTTATGGGAGCAGTAAGTAATATTCTGGCAACAAAAGCTGATGTCATTTTTTCAATAACACCCGACACAACAGTTTATCAGGCACTTGAAATAATGGTTGAAAAAAATGTAAGTGCCTTACTGGTTATGGAAAACGAAAAACTGGCGGGTATATTTACCGAACGGGATTATGCACGTAAAGTAGTTCTTAAAGGAAAATCGTCTAAGGATACCCGTATTGGCGATATCATGACCGGAGATTTAATAACGGTTTCGCCTAGCAGTACCATCGATGAATGCATGCAGTTAATGACCAGTAAATTCATCAGGCATCTGCCCGTAGTGGCCAATACTAAATTAGTAGGTATTATTTCTATTGGTGATGTGGTAAGACAAATCATTGAAGAGCAAAAATCCATTATCGGGCATATGGAACAGTATATTTCAAGATCCTGAGTTAATCAAACTCATTCCTGAATCCCAGGCTCTTTACATTTTTCACACTTTCCATTACAATATCATCCTGATATTCCTTAAAGGCCTCTAATTTTCCGGCAATAGAGGGATCGTGTAAAGCC
>CANKNL010000134.1 GCA_947483345.1 Chitinophagaceae bacterium
TACTGCTGCACCATACCGGTTTGGTTAGACTAACATTTAAAACGGTGGGGGCACAGCCCGCAAATGTAAGCGTATCTAATGTTACCGGTAGTTGAGCCGCAATGGTAAATGGTATACTGAATCCGTTTGTTATATTATTGCCACATACATCTGTAAATGTATTGGCATCCGATCCCTGACTTACAAACAGGTTATAATTTCCTGCAGGTAAGGGGTTTTGCAACTGTATGGTTAGTTCAGTTATGGAATAAAATGCTGACGTACATTGTGACATGACATTGGTGATAACGGATGCCCCGGGTGTAATAGAAAACTCACTGCCCGAAGATGTTACGCTGGAACAAAGAATATCCTTTGAAAAAACAACTTTCAACAATGCGCTGTTACAACCAACAGCCGTAACGCTGTTAATAATGGGGACAGTTGGATCTGTTATTACAGCAGTGCCTCCCGTAAATTCTAAATTATAACCCTGATTAGATGCTGACCAGTTATTAACCATTAACATATAATCGTGGCCCGTTTGCAATGTAGCCAGTCTGTTATATAAAAAAGTGTTCCCGCCACAATTAATACTATCTACACCTAAAGGAGAACAACCAGTAACCCCATTGGGATTGCCACATAAGTTTAGTGATACCATCAGGCTCTCATTAGTATATACATCATTAAGAGCCCGGATGCCTGTTACATCAAAAACCTCCCAGTCATAGTCATCTGATAATTGCATAGGCTTTATTAAAAACCCTAAAGTACCCGCCTGGTAACAATGAAATTTATACCAAAAAGCATTATCTGAAGAATTGGTACTTCCACAGGCACCTGTACCGGAAACAGCCGGGCCCTGGCAATCGTCTACACTACTCTGGTTAAAAATAGTTGTACCACAAACCGCAATGGCTGTCTGCGGAGTCATCCCTGCAAACATAGAGCATGGTGGCTGTGCCGCAGCGCTCATTGATAACCCGAAAAATATTAAAAAAAGAAAAGAAAAAAAACGCATATTTTCATACTTGATAAACTAAATGTACAATAAAATGATTGTTCCTCCTTACTTAAAAAAAGGCGATTGTATTGGCATAACCTGTCCGGCGGGTTTTATGGCTGCAGAAAAAGCACAAACTTGTATTCACACATTACAAAGATGGGGGTTTGAAGTAATGGTGGGTAAAACATTA
Source organism: Chitinophagaceae bacterium (assembly GCA_947483345.1). Taxonomy (GTDB): domain Bacteria; phylum Bacteroidota; class Bacteroidia; order Chitinophagales; family Chitinophagaceae; genus Ferruginibacter. The sequence continues at coordinate 1,179 of CANKNL010000134.1, forward strand.
GGTAGCCGATCAAAAAACTATTTCAGTGCAAATGATGACGTACGACAAAATGAAATGCAGGCCATGCTGGATGATGAAAATATTCATGCCATCCTTTGTGGCCGGGGTGGTTACGGTGTTACCAGAATCATTGACGGCTTGGATTTTACCAAATTTAAAAAGAAACCCAAATGGATCATCGGATTCAGTGACATTACAGTTTTACATGCACATTTGTACACAAAAATAAAAGTGGCTTCTTTACATGCACCAATGGCATCCGCCTTTAATGATGGAGAAAATAAATACATCAACGCATGGCATAAAGCGATGATTGGCAAAAAAGCAAAGTATAGTTGTGCGGCACATCCTTTTAATAAACCGGGCACTGCAACTGCCGAACTGGTGGGTGGCAACCTGTCTTTATTGGTACATTTAATTGGCACACCCTCTGATATCATTACAAAAAATAAATTACTTTTTATTGAAGATATAGGCGAACATATTTATAATATAGACCGTATGCTTTACCAGCTTAAACGCAGCGGTAAATTAGATAACCTGGTTGGTTTAATAGTTGGGGGATTTACAGATATGCAGGATACCGAACGGCCTTTTGGAAAAAAAGTGTACAAATTAATCAAAGATATTACAGAGGCCTATAATTACCCCGTATGCTTTGGCTTTCCGGTAAGCCATCAAACTGAAAATTATGCATTAAAAATAGGCCTGCCCTATACCTTAAAGATCGGCAAAAATAAAACGCAGTTAACGGAGGTTTAATAAACTATCCAGTGTTTGTTTTACCAGCGCATAATCATTGAGGTTATGATGTGTACCCTTTTTAATGGTTATAAATTCATCCGTTGGTTTTAAAACAGATTTCAATCTGGCTGCATTGCGGTAAGGGATAACACCATCATCTGTACCATGAAAAATAGTTATGGGATAATTTATATCGGTTAAAAATACATGTACCGGTATTTTATAATTTGCCATTTTAAATGTTGGATAAATGGGCGCATAACAACTAAACAAGGATGGAATACTATAATAAGGTGTTTCCAAAATCAATCTTTGGTTATTTGATTCTGCAGCCACATAGGCTGCGATGCCCGTACCAAATGATTTACCATAAATTATTATGCTGTCATTACCATATTTAGCAGCGGCCATTTTTTGAATCATCAGGGCCTGTTCATACATTTTTTTTTCAGTTCTTTCGCCGGTACTTTTTCCAAATCCGGGATAATCTTCCATCCACACTTCGTACCCGTGTTTGGTAAAGTTGTTGGCAAATTTAGCATAGCGCTCAATATTTTGCCTGTTGCCATGAAAATAAAGAACGACTCCCCTTCTAACAGAATCTGAAGGGAAAAATTTGATCATGTTTACTGTATCTGTTTTGTTCATCGCAATATTCATTTCTTCAAATGGAACCTTAAAGTGATAAACATAAGCGCCCGATAATTTTTCTGGATGAAATAAAAAGCGCTCCTGCAGGTAATACAATATAATGCCGATGCTGCTATAAAGCAAAACAAGGACCTTAAGCCAACGGTAGATTTTTTTTCGGTTCATGAAGTGGCGAAGTTAGTTGAAAGTAGTAAGTTTAGGAGGGTTAGGAGGTTTATGAGGTTTAGGAGGTTTAGGAGGTTTAGGAGGTTTAGAAGGTTTAGGAGGTTTAGAAGGTTTAGAAGGTTTTGACTTTTGACTTTTTACTTTTGACTTTTCCCTTTTCCCTTTTCCCTTTCCCCTTTCCCCTTTCCCTCAGTACTGTAAAATATCCCTCAAAAAATTATGATACTGCGGAAATGAAGGCAGGTTATTATGCCCGCCGCCGGGAATGCGGATCAATGTTATTTTACGAGGATTGAGTGCTTGCAATTTCTCACTGTTATTAATGGGCAACAACCAATCGGTTGTGCCATGTAAAATATAGGTATGACAATTAACTTTGGTTATCCATTTATCGGTACGCATATGGAACCGTAATACAAAACGCACAGGCAGTATGGGTAAAAAACGCTCTACGGCTTTTTTAAAACTAAAATAAGGTGCATCTAAAATAAGATAACGAGGTTTATTATCACTGGCGATCTTAGCGGCAAAACCGCTGCCCATACTGCGGCCATAAACGATGATATGATTTTCGTGGTATTTGGCTGCCAGTGTTTCATATACAAACTGCATATCGCTAAGCATGTCCTTTTCATTTCGCTTGCCCGTGCTCTTACCAAAGCCCCGGTAATCAACCAATACCACATCATATCTATAGCGGTAAAAATCTACTGCGTATTTGGCCCAGCCTTTTATACTTCGGCTGTTACCATGAAAATACAAAACCAGCCCCAATGGCTGATTTACAGTAAAATGCAGGCCATTGATACGCACCCCGGGTTCAATATCAAAAAACAGCTCCTCAAACGGCACATCATATTTGTAAATAAAATCCTGTTTTAATTTTTCTGGTTTAAAAATTAATTTTTCCTGAATAAAATAAATAATAACAGATAATACAGCAATACCAATGATGATATAAATAATAATTTGAAGCAATGGTTAGTTAGTGGTTAGTTGTTAAGTATCCTGTTAAATTAAGCTTTCTCCTTCAAACAAGTAATGATTAACTTTTTACTCCAAACTGTTTTTGCCAGGCTTCTGTGCCGCCTATGAGGTTGAAGAGATTGGTAAAATGACATTTTTCCTGCAGCCGTTGAATGGCAATCTGGCTTCGTAATCCTTTTCTACAATAGATTATTACGGGTTTATCAGTAGCAATCCTTTCAATCTGCAGTGTTATTTCATTCAGGGGAATCCATTCGCCGCCGATATTAAAATCATCGTGCTCAAATGCTTCACGTACATCTATCAGCTGAAAATCTTCAGCAGAATTAATTTTTTGTTTTAATGCTAAGGCTGTTATTGAGTTCATATCCCTGAATCCCTCTGAATGGGATCTTTGCAGTTTAATGTATTGAAATCGGTACCGTTTTCGCGCACCACATCATCCGAAAAAAGTGCCTTGCATCCTGATGCGTCAAACTTCCCACTTGACTGTCGGTGAGCGCTAATCATTCTCATCTGTATAAATTCTGGTTAGTTTTAATTTACTAACCGGTGCAATGATCAAGGGAAATTTTTCTACCTGTACCGTATTCTGTTCCAGGCCAAATCCTTTTTCTTCACTGAGCGAAATTTCTTTTAACCAGAAATAGATTTTCATAACGATCCGTTCAAAAAACGGCAGTTCATTATCCTGACTTAGGAATTTTTCCATCACAATAAATTTAAAATCGCCCACTATGTTATTACGCTGCTGACTTTCGTAGCGGCTGGTTACATTCACTTCGCGGTTAGTCACCAGATCTTCCACCACTTTTTTAAACATCAGGTTAATGCGTGGCTGCATCCTGAAGCCGAGCCTGAACTCTACTCTGATAATATCATTGGGAATAATATGCTCAACCGAATATTCGCAGGTGTAGGGGTCATCCATCGTATCAACATGCACAAACCAAAAAATATCGGCTCGTTTAGGTTTACCACTCAGTATCGAATAAATAATTTTATGTTCAATTTCCTTAGGATTGTTGGCACTGGTTAAATACACCAGGTGTGTTGCATATTTTGGAACAGAGGTATCATTGCTCAACTCTTCCAGTTTAGGCACATATTCTTCAAGTCGTACAAATTCAACATACCGATTTTTAATTTTCCGGCTCCGGTACCAGATGTACATGATGGAAAACATACAGAAACCAATCATCAGGGTAATAAAACCACCATGCAGAAACTTATCCATTAAAGCTGTCAGAAATGAAAATTCGATGATGACATAGCTAAGCAGGAAAACATAGATAAAACCCGGCTTAACCCGGTGCAGTACCATATAATTGGCAAAGAGGATGGTGGTCATGATCATAGTGGTAATAATGGCCAAACCATAGGCAGCCTCCATTTTAGCTGACTCCCTGAAGAATAAAACAACCCCAACGCAACCTATAAATAACAGGGTGTTAATGGCAGGTATGAATATCTGTCCTCTTGCTTCTGAAGGATAATTAATTTTTAATTTAGGCCAGAGGTTTAATCGTATGGCTTCGTTGATTAATGTAAAGGAGCCAGTTACCATGGCCTGACTGGCAATGATGGCGGCACTGGTGGCAATAATAACACCGGGTACAATAAACCAGGCAGGCATCAGGTCATAAAATGCATTAATACCTTCGGTATTAATAGCCACTTTATCCATTAGTTTTAAATTATGATGCTTTAATAAACTGGCACCCTGTCCAAAATAGTTGAGCAGTAAACAGGCTTTTACAAATATCCATGATATACGGATATTGCCCCTGCCACAATGGCCCAGATCGCTGTAAAGTGCCTCAGCACCGGTAGTACATAAAAAAACTGCTCCCAATAACCAGAAACCTTCGGGGTAAGTAAACAGAAAATGGATAGCATAGTATGGATTTAATGCTTTAATAATAGATAGATCATCGCTGATATGCATTATGCCTAATACGGCCAGCATTCCAAACCAAACGGACATGAATGGCCCAAATAATTTACCAATATTGGATGTACCAAACTGCTGGGTAAAAAAGAAAAGCGCTATAATACCTAATACAATATAAACAATGGTATCCTGGTGAAGATCATGAAATTTTGGTAATTCCTTTAATCCTTCTATAGCTGATGTTATTGAAATTGGGGGTGTAATAATACCGTCAGACAAAAGTGCAGCGCCACCAATCATAGCAGGAATCACGAGCCATTTTTTACGACGCCTTACCAGTGCAAATAAAGCAAATATACCTCCCTCACCACGGTTATCGGCCCTCAATACCATGATCACATACTTGATGGTAGTTAATAAGGTGATTGTCCATATGATTAAGGACAGGGTACCCAATATGAGTGATTCATCAATTACCCTCCCTTTAATAATAGAGTTAAAAACGTAAAGTGGTGAGGTACCAATATCGCCATAAATAATTCCTAAAGCAACCAGTAAGCCGGCTGCTGTTACCTTGTTAACATGTTTTGACACACTAAATATTTAAATGTTGGCCTGGTTTGAAAAACAATTTACAAATGTAGAAGGAAAAGATAAATACATGGTTATTTTTTTTTAAATGGCAAAAGTACATTTCTATTATCAGGCTTCCTTACCTGATTAAAACCCTATTAAAACAACAGCAATTAATTACAAAACCTGTAATGCCACAAAATTTTCCGAAATTGCATGAATATGAGCTTGTTAAACCGTAAGTCAAGGTTTTATTTTCTATCCTTTCTTAAACACGACTTTAAAGCCAGTATCACTGTATTTTTTGTGGCTTTACCACTTTGCCTCGGTATTTCATTAGCTTCCGGTGTGCCCATGTATTCAGGTTTATTGGCAGGTATCATTGGCGGCCTGGTGGTAACACTCATCAGTAAATCGCAGTTAAGCGTCAGTGGCCCGGCAGCTGGCCTTACGGCCATTTGTGCGGCGGCTATCACCCAATTGGGTGCCCTGGAAATATTTTTTTTATCTGTTGCTATTGCCGGGCTTTTACAAATACTTTTGGGTATTTTTAAACTGGGTGGCTTTACCCATTTTATACCTTCTGCTGTAATTAAGGGCATGCTGGCAGCCATCGGTATTATCCTCATGTCGAAACAGATACCGGCACTGATCGGTTACGATAAACCAGAATTCTGGTCAGATGAATTTTTTAATATCATTTCCTTTAAACATGTTTTCAGTAATATTGACAGTTTGTATAAACATACATCTGCGGGAGTTATACTGATTGCTTTACTCTCAATCATACTTTTATTCGTTTGGAAAAAAACCCTTGCCAAAAAAATCGCCTTTCTCCCCACGTCATTCATTACCGTTTTTTTTGGCGTGGCGCTGGCCTATATTTTTCAACATTTTGTTCCTCAACTGATATTAAAACCAACACAGTTTGTAACCATTCCACATGACATTTTTACCCAGATAAGATTGCCCAAGTTCAGTGCGCTTTTCAGTAATACCGAGATATGGCGTAATGCCATCATTATTTGCTTTGTAGCCACACTGGAAACCCTGTTAAGTATTGCCGCCATTGACAAGTTGGACCCATTCAACCGTATTACACCGCAAAACCGTGAACTGATGGCCCAAGGCACCGGAAATTTTTTAAGCGGTATGCTGGGAGGTATACCCATTACTGCAGTAATAGTAAGAAGTTCTGCTAATGCCGAAGCCGGTGGAAAAACTAAACTCTCTTCCTTTGCACATGGATTTTGGCTTTTACTCGCTGTTTTATTTGCCATACCGGTAATCAATCTTATTCCCTATTGTGTATTGTCGGTCATCCTCATTCGCACCGGTTACAACCTGGCAAAACCTAAAATGATCATGTCGGTTTATAAGCAGGGAAGGGAACAATTTCTGCCATTTATTATCACCGTAATTTCCATCCTTTTCACCGATCTGCTAATTGGCGTGCTGATAGGGATTGGCTATTCCATTTATTTTTTAATAAAACACACCTACCGTGCAGGCTTTACCTATAAAGAAAAAACAGACGGAAAAATCAAATACATTACCATTGAGCTGTCGATGAATGTAAGTTTTTTGAACAAGAAAAAATTTTTAGAAATGCTGGATGATCTGCCCGAAGAGGCCATTGTGGAGATCAATGGCTCCAATAGTGTTTATATTGACCGTGACGTGCTGGAAATTTTACAGGATTTTAAACCAAAGGCACAACACAAACATATTCAACTCATCTTAAAAGATATACCCGAAGTAGAAACCATTGAGTTGCATTGATGCATTATTATGAAGTGTAAGGTTTGTCCTGATGAAGCCAAAATAATTATTTATAACTCCCCTCCAACAAACTCAGGCTGACAGAATATTTAAGATTTGGCACA
>CANKNL010000135.1 GCA_947483345.1 Chitinophagaceae bacterium
TGTAAGCTCCCCCAAAAATAGTACGTTTTAAAAGTAGACACATTTTGTAACTTTAAAAAACGTAAAAGATGAAAAGAAGCACATTCAGTCCTGCCCAGATTGCAGGCATCCTCAAAGAGTTTGACAATGGCAAAACCGCCGAAGAAATTACCCGGGAGCATGGGGTAAGTAAAGCATCGTTGTACAAGTGGCGGCAACGCTATGGTGGAATGGAAGCCACTGAGTTGAAACGAATAAAAGAACTGGAAGAAGAAAATGCCCGGTTAAAACGGATGTACGCCAACCTGGCTATGGAGCTTGACACAGCTAAATGGATTATTGAAAAAAAGCTTTAAAGCCTTGCGATAAAAGATCCATTGTACAAGCAGTGCGTTTAGAACGGCCAAAAGACATCAGCAAGGCGTGTCGATTAATAAAACTAAGCAGGAGCAGCCTGCAGTATCAATCCATTAAAAACGATGGTTACATAATTCAGCAACTGGAAGAACTTGCTAAACAAAACCCTGTGGAAGGTTTTTGGAAGTGTTATGGCCGCATTAGAAATAGTGGCATCATTGTTAATCATAAAAAATTACACAGAGTTTATAAACAGATGGGATTGCCACTGCGCCGTAAAATAAAGAAACGATTGCCAGCAAGAGTAAAAGAAGCATTGGCTATACCTGACTGTTTTACTCAAACCTGGAGTATAGATTTTATGAGTGATGCACTTAGCAACGGCACTAAGTTTAGATCATTTAATGTAATAGACGATTATAACCGTGAGGTATTATTTATTGAAACAGATTATTCATTAAAAAGCAGCCGGGTAATCTGGGTACTTAAACATTTAATTAACCGCTATGGCAAGCCGCAAAAAATACGGATGGATAACGGCCCTGAGTTTGTAGCAAAACTAGCGCAGTCATGGAGCATAGCCAATGAGATTGAGTTTAAATACATACAGCCAGGCAAACCTACTCAAAACGCCTACATAGAACGATTTAATAAATCATACAGGGGAGGCATTTTAGATGCCTATCTGTTTGATAATATTGATGAAGTGAGAGAGGTTACACAAATATGGGTGGATGATTATAATTGCCTAAGGCCGCATGATGCACTGGGAGGGTTATCTCCAAAAATGTATAGAGAAAAGTATGCACAAAAAACCATTCCTGCTGTTGGGCTCCGTTACGCTTCGGCTACGCCTCCGCTCCACTACGCCCAACAGCAGGAACTACAAAATACCTAGATAATGAAACTATTTTTCTACTTTTGAAGTGTACTAAAAAAGGGGAGCTTACACTTCTACATCAATAGAAACCAGGTTTGGATGAGGTAAAAAGTACTTTGACATGATATCATTGACAGCAATCAGCGGGGTTTTTACCACTTTTTCAACTTTAAACTTCCCCAGGCTTTCACTCCCGGTATGCTCCCAAAAATCGGCATCGGCTTTTGAAAAGGTATTTAGACCATGTGCTTTTTCGGTAAACATATAAAAATCAGCCTCCCGATTGTCATCAAAAGCCACCCCTGCGTTAATACACATATCCCTTTTCCTTTCTGCTACAATTTTTTTAAACATAACCGGATTAGGTTCCATACAAACGCCTTTACTTCCCCGCTTATACAACCTGTAGGTATTACTCAGTGATACGGGATCATTAGCGCCAATATCAAGATAGGATGGATTACTGATACCCAAACGTGAAAATAAATCGCAAATGATTATATCTTCCCCGCTTTGTGCATAGCTCGACCTGATATGAGGGAAAAAAGAATTGATCAACAGTTTTTTAAGTGTACTAACCACAGGCGACATTGTAAATTATTTATTTAATAGAATTTACAAAGGTACGGAAAGATGGCTTTTTTTTTGATGGCTGTTACTGCTTGACTTGTTTATTATAACTTCGCCGAAACGAAACATAAATTTATTTTAATGAAAGGAATCATCAGGTCTTTTTTCAACCGCTTCGGTTACGATATTGTAAAAACAGAGAACTGGCATCTGTTAAGAAAAGAATTGAAGAATCAGGTAAAAGTGGGAAACTACGAGATATCCATGCCCGGAGATAATACACTACAAAATACCTATCATCTTTATCCCGACTTTAACGGACACCTGGGAAGGCTGGCTGCCGTCATTGCAAAAAAATACCCGGATATGACTGTCGTGGACATTGGTGCCAATGTTGGCGATACAATTGCTATCATTAAAACCCTGATTGATGTTCCCGTTATCGGTATTGAAGGAGATGATATTTCTTATCAATACCTGGAAAAAAATGCTACACAATTTTCTAAAGTAACAACCATTAAAACTTTTTTAGGTGATAAAAAGCACGACCAAAAAGTAAAGTTTGAAAGTAAAGGTTCAAATACAACCATCATTCCTTCTGATACCGGGGATACAACGATTTCATTTAAACCATTAGATGAAGTGCTGGCTGATGAGCCATATCATTCAGCTAATATTAAACTGATAAAATTGGATATTGAAGGATTTGATACCATTGTACTGCGTGGCGCCGGCGAAGTAATCGCTAAAAATCAACCCGTTTTGTTTTTTGAGTACAACCGCGATGTGATGGAACATATTGGTGAAGATGGATTATCTACCCTGCTGTCATTCGGGAGGTTCGGATATAATAAAATCGCCTTTTTTGATTATATGGGCAGGTTATTGTTGGTTACAACCATGCAGAATACGGACGAGATCACTTATTTACATCAATATGCCATAGGTAAGAACAACCTGTTAGGCTATTATGATATTTGCCTTTTTCATCAACAGGATGACGCAGTTGCAACCGATTTTTTGAAGGGAGAAGAAAATTAAATTTAACAAGTACTGCAAGCAATTATTAATCAATTTAACTGGCTGCCACTTTTAACTCAAAGGAATATATCCTTGGACTAGGTTTGTGAAATGAGGTCTGCAGAATTTTATTCCACATATCTTCCCTGAACTTATGAAATTTTATCAGCTGCCTGATAATTACTCTTTTAATTGTACTTAAATGTACCGTACCCTCCGGGTCAACAAATTCAATATTGGTAAAGCCGGCAGCCCTGAGCGCATAAATGCAGGAACCCGCTGTAAACATGATCGTATGCGTAAAATCTTCATAACGCCAATAGGTACCCGTATAAGATTGGGCATTGGGTACCATTAAAAGAAAAACGCCGTTTTCGTTTAACAGGTACTGCCTGATGTGCATCAATGTATCAATGATCAAAGCCTTATCAATGTGTTCAAGCACATGACTCATCACAATCCTGTCAAATTTTTTGCTTGATCCCTTTGCATAATGTCTAATGTCATCGATCATAGCAACATCCAGACCATTATTCCGGCAGCTTTCAATCGACTCTTCATTGATATCGATTCCGTGCAGGTTTTTAAACCCTCTCGTTTTCAGGCTGCCCAAAAACTGGCCTAATCCACATCCTATATCCAGAACCTGTAAGTCCTTGTCGCTCTCCTGGAAATACGCAGATAAGTACTTTGGAAATTGATAACCAGCGTACATCCCTTCCGCTACATTTCTGTTTGAAAAGTAGGAGGCCTTTTTTATTTCTTCATCAATTGATTTGTTCATACAGGGACAAAATATTATTAAAAATGTTTTTTACAAAGTTATCCGATTCCGTCTTTTTAATACATAAAAAGAATATGCCGGTTATTGGTTATTCAGCAAAGCAACAATTTTTTCAAACTGCGGCTGGTAGCAGAAATCATAGGCATCCTTTCCCTCGGGAATTACATTCGGGCATTCAAAATAAACTTCCAGTACCCGTGTAACCTTTAAGGCTTCGGCAACAGCAAATGGAAAAGATTGGTTGCCAATAAAAAATTTACATCCTGCAATTACGGCAGCCAACTCCAGGAAATTATTAACCGGCTTATATTTTAAATCGGGTATTTCCTTTTTCAGGTCTTCAAACTCTTCTTTTAATCCTACATGTGTGATATTGGTAAAGTCCTTTAAAAAGGCATAGGAAATTCCCGGGGCACGATAACGGAAACTTCTTGCCACAACGATCTCATTTTTAAATTCGGCATGGGGTTCTACCTGTAGCCAGGGCCTGCCCAAATCTGATGTTATGCCAAAGGTTTGAAAATACCAGCGGCAAATATGCCCTTTATTATAATCAAAGGGATATTTTCTAAAATAATCCAGGTCAAAATCAATACGCTGATCAGTCAATATATCGCAAACAGTAAAATTTGGCTGTGTTAAAAGTAAGGGAGCCAGCAACTCAACACTTTTCTCTGTCAGAATCTTATCTTTATTTTGGTGATTCATCCCTTTTTTATACAGTGATTTCTGATTGATCTGCAAATGAAGATGGATCTTTCTTCCCTGCGCAAGCGCCTGCATGGCTGGAATAGCATAAATGATATCGCCAATAAGCCCGAAATGTTTAAAATGCACAGTCTCCACTTCAAGAACCGGAGAAAGTTCAGGAGTTGAAACCTTTTTAAGCGACCGTATGTATATCTGCTTAATCGCTGATGTAAAAACGGCTGCATATACCCGTTGAAAAATATTCATTTATAAAATTTGCATTATCAATTAGATTTCCTGCTGTCAAAAATAAAAGAATTTACATTAGCCAAAACAGACTTATTTGCCAATACCCAAAAACAGCGGTACAGGATGCCTGCTGCATTTAAACTAAATTTGGTTACTTTGCCCACAAAATCTGATTGTAAAAACAAACTTAACCAACGAAAAATTATTTAGTTAAATGCTCAGGAAGATACAAATACTGACTTATTACCTCTTTAAATACCCGTTTTACAAGGTATCATTAGGTAAGATTGGCCGATCCTCCAGGCTCATCAAGACTACTATTGACGGACATTCCAGGATCTTCATCGGTTCCAAAGTGTATATCAACGATAAAGGCTGGCTGGCTTGTGAACCCCTGACCGGCGAAGCCAATCCCAAACTGATCATCAATGATGGAACCTATATTGGCCGCTTCTGCCATATTTATGCCACATCAAAAATTGAGATCGGTAAAAAAGTATTGATAGCCGATAAGGTTTATATTAGCGATAACCTGCATAGCTATGACAATATAGATCTGCCGGTAATTGATCAACCCATTAAACAAACAAACCAGGTCTTTATTGGCGATGGTGCCTGGCTAGGCGAAAATGTTTGTGTAATTGGAGCCAGTGTGGGTAAGCATAGCGTGATAGGTGCCAACGCCGTTGTAACTAAAGACATCCCTGATCTTTGTGTGGCCATCGGATCACCGGCAATCATCATCAAGCGTTACAACACAGAAACAAAGCAATGGCAAAAAACGGATAAGGACGGACAATTTATTTGAAGTAATAAACAATGAGTAAAATTTTAATAACCGGCGGCGCAGGATTCATAGGTTCAAACCTGGCTTTGTATCTTATTGAAAAAGGATACGAGGTTACTGTGCTTGATAATTTATCTGAACAGATACATGGCACCAACCCTGAGCGCAATTCTCCGCTATACAACTCCATAAAAGATAAGGTACATTTTATACAAGGTTCTGTAACCAGTGTTGAAGACTGGAACAAAGCCATTGGCGACAATGAGACCATTGTACATTATGCTGCCGAAACAGGCACAGGCCAATCCATGTACCAGATCAAAAAATACACTGATGTAAATGTTGGCGGCACGGCCATCATGCTGGATATACTGGCCAATAATAAAACCAATGTAAAGAAAGTGGTTATTGCTTCCTCAAGATCCATTTATGGAGAAGGGAAATATTTAACCGCTGCCGGAGAAATAGTGTATCCCGATCATCGCCTTTCGGTTGACATGGATGCCGGTAATTTTGAAGTGACTTACCCGGGCACCAAAGGGCCATTGCAATTGGTTGCAACAGATGAGCAATCTAAGATCCATCCGTCCTCTGTTTATGGTATCACAAAATATAACCAGGAGCAGATGGTGATGACGGTTTGTCCTTCACTCGGCATTGCACCTGTTGCTTTCCGGTATCAGAATGTGTACGGACCAGGCCAATCATTAAGCAATCCCTACACCGGTATACTATCCATTTTTTCTACGCTGATAAAAAACAACAAGCCCATTAATATTTTTGAAGATGGTAAAGAAAGCCGCGACTTTGTTTATATTGATGATGTGGTAAAAGCCACTTTTTTGGGTATTGAAAATGATCGAGCCAATGGAGAAATTTTTAATGTAGGTACCGGTATTGCGGTAACCGTTTCGGAAGTGGCCAGCCTGCTGGTTGAATTGTTTGGCACTACAGTTCCCCTGCAGGTTACGGGTAATTACAGGCTTGGCGATATACGCCATAATTATGCAGATACAAGCAAAATTGAAAAGCGACTTTCCTTTAAGCCGGCATTTGATTTTAAAACAGGATTGAAAAAATTTACAGACTGGGTTAACGGACAAGAGGTACAGCAAAGCAAGTACGAGGATTCCATCAACGAAATGAAGTCAAAAGGACTATTGAAATAAATATTATGGCAAAAATAGGTTTGGTTACCGTTCTTTTTAAAAGCGATACTGTACTGCCGGATTTTTTTAAAAGCATTGCAAAGCAAACGCACACAGACTATATCCTTTACCTGGTAGACAACTCTCCTGCCCCATCATCAGATAAAATTATTGAAGATGGCCTTTCTGAAAATACCATCACTCAATACATACACATAAAAAACACAGAGAACATTGGTGTAGCAGAAGGCAACAATATGGGTATCCGGCAGGCTTTGGCCGATCATTGCAGCCATATCATTTTACTTAATAATGATATTGAACTGGAACAGGATTTTGTATTCAGCCAGATGCTTGCACTTTGCAACAAAGGCGAAAAAATCATCGTACCCAAAATATTTTATCACGATACCCGAAAGCTTTGGATGGCTGGCGGCACTATGAATAAATGGCGAGCCCTGGGTATTCATCATGGAGATGGAAAAGCTGATGCACCTGAATATAATATTGCTAAATACATTACCTACGCCCCTACCTGTTTTATGCTGGTTGAAAGCGATGTTTTTAAAACCGTTGGCTTAATGGATGCCAAATACTTTGCATACTACGATGATACTGATTTTGTTTTCAGGGCATTGCAGGCCGGCTTTAAAATGTATTACGAACCGGCACTTACCGTTTTACATAAAGTGTCTTCATCAACCGGCTCTAATCCTACATTCTATGTCTATTATTCCAACCGGAACAAAATATATTTTATCCGCAAAAATTTAAAAGGCCTTGTAAAATTGGTGGCTTTTGGCACCACCCTTTTTACAAGAGCATGGTATTACCTCAAATTTGATAAAGAAAGAAGAACCAAGTTGGTAGAGGCTTTACGGGATGGCTTCAACATGCCGATTTAGTTTGCTTATAAAAAGTTCTATTGCCGCAATCATGTGGGGTTCTAGTTTGAATTTAATATTTTGAGTATAATAAGCTTTCATATCAAAATCAGGACAAGGGTTTTGCCTGACCACTTCATCCAGATTATTTAACCCAAGACTATTTGCCTCATTAAATGCTGCTATAAAATCTTCCGGTAATTTTTTATTACTGATCCAGGCAGCAAAAACAAAGGGCATACCGGTCATTTCTTTCCATGCCAGTCCCAGATCGAACATGTACTTGCTTTTTAGCCTTTGTGTAAAAGCCCTGTCGCCAATAACCAGTCCGGCCGTATTTCCCTTGATCTCATTCTCAAAATTTTGTGTACCGGCCATTAACTCAGGTGATATTTTCCAATGTTCTTTTAAAAGAATTTTCAATAGTTCAACCGAAGTGCGGCTCTGGTAATCGAGATATACCGAACTGATCTCTGCAAGGGGTACATCGCTGAATAAACAAACACTGGCCACTTCTCCATCGCAGGCAATACCATAATCGGCAATAACGTAATGTTCTTTAAGCAAAGGAATAATGGCAACCGGTACAAGGCCGATATCTATCCGGTCGTTGATCAAAAAAGCAGCAATATTGGCCGGATAATCAAATATGAGTTCAATGTCTTCTTTCATTCTGCCCTGCTCAAAACCATAGATCAGTGGTTTTGTATTTAAATAACTAA
>CANKNL010000136.1 GCA_947483345.1 Chitinophagaceae bacterium
CCATGAACATATCCCAAAAACACATGCATATGCCAATGACCTTGATATTTTTGGTCATGCTTCTCTGTATCAATTTATTAACCGTACCGGTTCGGAAACAGGTGGAAAAACATTGGCCGCATGGTTATCAAATCCGGCAGAGTTCAACCTGATTTTAAATAGACAAGCTGCCATTAAAGAACTTTCAAAACAATCCGTATGGCGGCAGACATTACAAGCAATTGGTGCTTCAAAACAAATTAAACAAGACACGATAAATCGTTTACAAAATTGGTTAGATGAGGAGAACCGATTCATCCATAATAAATTCTGGTTACTCTTTCGGTATTTGATACCATTGATCATACTCACAGTTTTACTTTTAAATATATCGGACTTGCTCAGTAATTATATAAGAAATTATTGTTTACTGGCTTCGGCATTATTTGCATTTTACATCAGTAAAAAAGTGACACCCCTGCATCAACAGGTTTCAAAAATGACTGATGAACTGGACGTATTGTCTGGCAGCATTCAATTGATTGAACAAAGCCAATTTACATCCCCCTTATTACAGGATCTGCAAAAGCAATTTAAACAACAGCAGGATAAAGCTTCTTTACAATTAAGCCGTCTCAAACATATTTTAGAACGGCTTGATCTCCGCTTTAATTTTGTTGTATTTATTCCGCTCGACATCTTATTACAATGGGACCTTCAACAGGTTATTGCATTGGAAAAATGGAAAGAACAAAATCATAAAAATATAAACAACTGGTTTACTGCTTTGGGAGAATTTGAAGCCCTTAACAGTTTGTCAACTTTATCTTTTAATCATCCCGATTGGTGTTTTCCGCTTTTTACAGAAACGCATTTTAATATTGAGGGCAAGGATATCGGACATCCGTTAATACCAGTTAATACCTGTGTTAACAATCCTATTCATATCAAGCATGCCGGCGAGTTAATGCTTGTTACCGGCAGCAATATGGCGGGTAAAAGCACCTACTTGCGCAGTATTGGTATCAATACCGTTTTAGCCATGGCTGGTGCACCTGTTTGTGCAACGTATTTTTGTTTATCGCCTGTTCAAATTATCAGCAGTATGCGCATTGCCGATAATTTAGAAGAAAGTACGTCTACTTTCTATGCAGAATTAAAAAAATTAAAGACGGTTATTGATAAAGTCAATAACCATGAACCCATTTTTATTTTATTGGATGAAATTTTAAGAGGCACCAACTCTTTAGACAGGCATACCGGTTCTGTCGCATTGATTAAACAACTGATAAAACAACGGGCAGCAGGCATCATTGCCACACATGATGTTGAGCTGGCAAAAATGACAGATGCATACCCTGATCACATTTTAAATTATCATTTTGATGTGCAGGTAAACCAGGATGAACTGTATTTTGATTACAGATTAAAAGAAGGTATTTGCACAAGTTTAAATGCGTCTATCTTAATGAAGAAAATTGGTATTGAATTATAAGAACTGAATTTTACTAGTTTAAGTTTTGAGCTAATTGTAACAATCTGTCATTTCATTAACTACCTCCCCTTTCCCCATCCAAACCAATCGTTTCCATTTGCATACAACATCAAAGCCAATAAAATAACCATTCCAAAAATTTGCGCATACTCTAAAAATTTCTCACTTGGTTTACGCCCCGTGATCATCTCGCCTAATGTAAATAAAACATGGCCACCATCCAAAGCGGGTATCGGTAACAGGTTCATAAAGGCCAGAATAATAGAAAAGAATGCGGTAATGGTCCAGAAATGTTCCCAATCCCATTGGGTTCCAGAAAAAACAGACCCCATCGCCTTAAAGCCACCAACACCTTTATAGGCGCCCGTTTCGGGAGATAATATTTTTTTAAATTGATCAATATAAAACTGCAGTTCTTTTCCTGCTCTTTTTACACCGGCAGGAATGGCAGCAAAAAAACCATATTTCTTAACTTCAAATTTATAAATCCCCAAACTATCATATGCTTCATGACTGTTGGGAGGATTAAATCCGATTTTACCGCCATTAACAAGTGTGGTTGTAAAATTAAAAGTGTCCCTATTTCTTTTAACAGTCAGGTTTATAGTATCGCCTTTTTTTTGTTTTTTCATGAATGCAGAAAACTCATCATAGAAACGGGTTTCAACAGAATCTACGCCAATGATCAAATCCCCTACCCTTAAACCGGATTGATAAGCAATACTGGTATCATCAACAACCGAAACCATTACAGGAACCCGTGGGCTGATCAACGGGCCTTCAGTTAATTTCTTTTTTTCTATCAGTTTACCAATCAGATCAACCGGCATATCCATTGTCATTTCTTTGCCGTCTCTTTCAAGTGTTACATTTTTATTAACCACCAATATTTTCTTTAAGATATCGGTATATTCAATAACCGGATTGCCATCAACAGCTAATACCTTATCGCCGTTTTTAAATCCCAGATCATTAAAAATAGAATCGTTGAATGAGATACCATATTTTAATGAAGATGCCGGAATTTTTTTCTCGCCCCAAACCATTAATATGGCTGCATAAATAACAAAGGCCAACAAAATATTGACGGTTACCCCGCCCAACATAATGATCAACCGTTGCCAGGCCGGCTTACTTCTAAACTCCCATGATTGGGGTGGTAGTTTTAAGGATTCCTTATCCATACTTTCATCTACCATGCCCGAAATTTTTACATAGCCTCCTAATGGTAGCCAGCCTATACCATAAACAGTATCGCCAATTTTCTTTTTAAATATTGAAAACCAGGGATCAAAAAAAAGATAAAATTTTTCAACCCTACATTTAAACCACTTGGCAGTTATATAATGTCCAAATTCATGCAGAATTACAAGTATAGAAAGCGATAATAAAAGCTGCGCTACTTTTAAACCCACACTTGGCCAGTTTATTGCTAATAAGGTCATATCCATTTAAAATAAATTAGTTATTAATTGATCCGGTAAATAGTTGTAAAGTCAATCAGAATTAATTACAGGTTTATCAACGAAGCCGCAAAATTACGGGCTTCGCCATCGCTTTCAAAATATTCCTGTAAAGTTGGATTTTCAATAAAGTGCACCTGTTGCATGGTTTTTTCAACCATGGCGGTCATATCTAAAAAGCCAATACGGTTGCGCAGAAAGGCCCACACGGCAATTTCATTGGCCGCATTTAATATACAAGGCATATTGCCGGCCTTATTTAAGGCTTCAATGGCCAAGGCCAAATTTCGGAAAGTTTTAACATCTGGTTCTTCAAAATGCAAGGCCGGGTACTTGCGAAAATTAAGTCGCGGAAAATCGTTCTTTAACCTACCCGGAAATGCCATGGCATACTGAATGGGTAATTTCATATCGGGTAAACCCATTTGCGCTTTAATACTCCCATCTTCAAACTGTACCATGCTGTGAATAATACTTTGAGGATGAATAACCACTTCAATTTGATCGGGTCTCAAATTAAAAAGCCATTTGGCCTCTATCATCTCAAGCCCTTTATTCATAAGGGTTGCAGAATCTATAGAAATTTTAGCCCCCATGCTCCAGTTGGGATGTTGCAAGGCATGATCTCTTTTTACATTGACCAGAAAATTGGGCTTTTTACCAAAAAACGGTCCCCCGCTTGCGGTCAGAATAATTTTTTCAATGGGGTTTCTGGATTCCCCTACCAGGCATTGAAAAATGGCAGAATGTTCACTATCTACAGGTATAATCGGGGCTCTTTTTTCTATCGCTTTTTGCATAACAATATCGCCTGCAACAACTAATGTTTCCTTATTAGCCAGGCCTACTGCTTTACCTTTCTCTACTGCCTTTAATGTTGGTTTAAGACCTGCAAATCCAACTATGCCTGCCAGCATCATATCATACGTATCAAAATCCGCCACTTCTTCAAGTGCCGCTTCTCCGGAAAAAACCTTTATATCCGTAGAGGATAACGCTTCTTTTAGCTTTAGATATTTTGTGTCATCACCAATAACAACCGCATTGGGCCTGAATTCCAAAGCCTGCGTTAGTAATAATTCATCATTGGTTTGGGCTGTTAATATTTCAACTTCAAATAATCCGGCATTGGCACGGATAACTTCCAGTGCCTGGGTACCTATTGACCCTGTTGAACCAAATATTGCAATTCGCTTTTTTATAGATTGATCGGCCATTATTTTTTTAAAATTATTACGACAAATCTAACTTAATAATTGTTGTAACGCATTTTTCACTTTACTAAAATTGAACTTCTGTATAATATCGTTCATGTGTAATTTGATCTCCTGATTACACAGGTTACCCATTGAACCTGCATGTGTATGATGTAGTGAATCCGAATGGGAAAAATTTCCGGCTTTAATATCTTCAGCTACTTTTTTATAGGCATCCCGGAATGGCATACCCGCTGAAACCAGTTTATTCACTACCTCCACACTAAAAATGAATTTATATTTCTCATCTTTAAGTAAATCTTTTTTTATTTCAATATTCGCAAGCATGAGTCCGGTCATATACAAACAATCATTCAGATTTTTAAAAGCAGGCATGATATGTTCCTTTATTAACTGAAGGTCGCGATGATACCCTGACGGTAAATTGATTGTCATCATCATAATTTCATTGGGCAATGCCTGCAACCGGTTGCCATGAGAACGGATCAATTCAAAAACATCCGGATTTTTTTTATGAGGCATGATGCTGCTACCAGTGGTTAATTCATCGGGGAACGAAATAAAGGCAAAATTCTGATTCAGGTATAAACAGCAATCCATACTAAACTTAGACAGTGTGGCGGCTATATTTGCCAATGCAGATGCCACAATGCGTTCAGTTTTACCCCTGCTCATTTGAGCATACACCACATTATAATTCATATTATCGAAACCCAACAGATCCGTTGTCATTTGTCTGTTTATAGGAAATGAAGAGCCATAGCCTGCTGCTGAGCCCAATGGATTTTTATTGACGACTTGATAAGCCGCTTCCAATGTAATGAGATCATCAACCAGACTTTCGGCATAAGCACCAAACCATAAACCAAAAGAAGAAGGCATCGCTAATTGCAGATGGGTATAGCCGGGTAATAAATCGGCCTTATACTTTTCACTCTGTAACATCAACAGATCAAAAAGTTCTTTTGTATGACCTACTGTTTTTTCAATCTCTGCTCTCAGGTATAATTTCAGATCTACCAGCACCTGGTCGTTTCTGCTTCTGGCACTGTGAATTTTTTTTCCTACATCGCCCAATTTTTGGGTTAACATCAATTCTACCTGTGAATGAATATCTTCTACCCCATCATCTAAAGCGAAATCGCCTTTTTCAATTTGCTTTCCTATTTCCTTTAATCCATCTTCTAATAAATGCCATTCATTTTTTGTTAATAACCCAACAGATTCCAGCATTTTTACATGCGCTAATGACCCCCAAATATCAAATACAGCCAGACTTTTATCCAGATCCCTGTCATTACCCACCGTAAATTTTTCCACTTCTACCAATGTTGTATTATCTTTTTGCCAGAGTTTCATGTGACTTATATTTTTTGATTATTTTTTATCAAACAACCTGTTCCAGTATTTTAATATAGGTTTTTATGCCTTCTTCAATTTCGGATAAATAAATAAACTCATCTGCAGTATGACTTCTGGCACTATCGCCGGGCCCACATTTTAACACAGGTGCTGGTATTAAAGCCGCATCTGAAGTGGTGGGAGAACCATAAGTTTGTTTACCCAAATTTATTCCGGCTTTAACAAGCGGATGTGCTTTATCAATTTTTGATGAGCGCAGGCGAGTACTTCTGGGTTTAATGCTTGAATGGATATGGCTTTTTATTGTTTCCAATAATTGTTCCTGGCTGTACACATCTGTTACTCTGATATCAACAACAAAATGGCAAACTGCAGGTACCACATTATGTGCTTTATTATCGGTATGGATCGACGTTACCGACATTTTTATTTCGCCCAACGTTTCAGATATTTCCGGGAACCGGTATTGTTGAAACCATTTCATATCCTCTATGGCTTTATAGATCGCATTTTCGCCTTCATCTCTGGCGGCATGCCCGGCCTTACCTGTTGCCATACAATCAAGCACCAGCAAGCCTTTTTCGGCAATGGCCAAATTTGTTTGGGTTGGCTCACCAACGATTGCCAGATCTATTTTGGGTAACAGTGGCAAGATACTTTCAATGCCGTTTTGTCCGCTTATTTCTTCTTCTGCAGTAGCCGCCAAAATAATATTATATTTTAAATTTTCATTTGCATAAAAATGACAAAATGCAGCCATTAAACTTACCAAACATCCCCCGGCATCGTTACTGCCAAGTCCGAATAATTTTTGTCCTTCTATGGTTGGTAAAAATGGATCTTTACTGTACTGCGTATTGGGCTTAACGGTATCATGATGTGAATTAAGGAGCAGTGTTGGTTTAGAGGCATCAACGTATTTATTAACAGCCCATACATTGTTGAGGTGCCTTTTAAATGGTATGTTTCTAATCTTAAAATAAGACTCAATAATGGCTGCCGTTTTATCCTCTTCTTTACTGAAAGAAGGCGTTGCTATTAATTTTTTTAACAGCTCAACGGCATCCTGATTTGGTTTACTATTTTTCATTGCCTGATTAAAGTGCCGCTTGGTTGGTCAGACATATTTTGCATGAGATCTTTTGCATCACCAATCAATACCTCTTTAACACCATTTTCAATGGCCATAAACGCATTTTCAATTTTTGGTAAAATACCATCAGCGAGTTTTTTATCAAGTAACAACTGTTGATATATTTTTTTATTTATTATAGGGATAACTGAATTTTCATCTTGTACATTTTCCAGCACCCCTTTCTTTTCAAAACAATAGACCAATCTTACATCATATTGTTTGGATAAGGACCTCGCCAATACAGAAGCGATGGTATCTGCATTGGTATTTAACAGTTGTCCTTTACCATCATGCGTGATGGGTGCGATTACTGGCACCAGATTGTTATTTACTAAAAGCAACATATTTTTTACATCTATGTTTGTATGCACATCGCCTACAAATCCATAATCTATTTCACCAACAGGCCTTTTTAATGCCGGGATTATATTTGCATCAGCACCGGTTAATCCGATGGCATGGCAATTAAATGCCTGCAAAGCGGCTACCAGTTTTTTATTTATTAACCCGGCGTAAACCATCGTTACCAGGTCAATCGTAGGGGCGTCAGTAATGCGTCTACCCATCACATAATGAGGCTCTATCCCCAATTGTTTACCGATAGATGTAGCCAGTTTACCGCCACCATGTACTAAAATTTTAGGTGCATCGATAGCCGCAAAATCATTAAGGCATGATGCCAATGCAGACTCATCATCAATAACATGTCCACCAATTTTTATAACGAATAACCTGTTCATTACATCGATTTTAATATTTCACTTAACACGGCCTGGGCAGCCCAAACCCTATTGCCCGCTTGTGTTGTAACCAAACTGTTCGAACTATCCAAAACCTCGTCACTTAATTCCACATTGCGTCTTACGGGTAAACAATGCATTATTTTTGCCTTATTAGTTAGTTTTAATTTATTTTCTGTAAGCATCCAGGAAGGATCATTACAATATATCTTTCCATAATCGGTAACCGTACTCCAGTTTTTTACATACACAAAATCGGCTTGTTTTAAGGCCGCATCCTGATCATAAGAAATGGTGGCACCCTTTGTAAACTGTTCATCCAATTCATAATCTTCGGGATGTGCAATTACAAAATCCGCTTCTCCCCAGGCATTAATCCATTGGGCGAATGAATTGGCCACACACTGTGGTAAAGGCTTGATATGTGGTGCCCAGGTTAAAACAATTTTAGGCCTCCTCCTAACCTCCTCCAAAGGAGGAGGAGCTAAAAGGATTTGCTCTTTAATAGTTATGATATCTGCAAAAGATTGTAACGGATGTAATGTAGAACTCTCCAGGCTAACAATGGGTACACCTGCAAACTGAATAAAAGATGTCATCACCAGTTCACTGTAATCCACTTCCTTATTTATCAAAGCAGGAAACGCCCTGATACAAAGCA